>JAUYGP010000032.1 GCA_030690515.1 Giesbergeria sp. | reverse complement strand
ATGGCAAACAGCAGGAAGTTGCTACGCGACTTGTCCACGCGCACGCCCTGCTGTGTGACCACGGCAGGCAAGCGGGGGGTGGCGCGGGCCAGGCGGTTCTGTACGTCCACCTGGGCCAGGTCGGCGTTGGTGCCGGGCTGGAAGCTCAGCGTGATGTTGCCCGTGCCATTGGCCTGGGCCACCGATTCCATGTAGATCAGGCCCGGCGAGCCGTTCATCTCGCGCTCGATGACGGAGAGCACGCTGTCCTCCAGCGTCTGTGCCGAGGCGCCAGGGTAAGCGGCGGACACCACGATGGAGGGCGGTGCCACAGGCGGGTATTGCGCAATGGGCAGCTGCGTGATGGCCACGCCGCCCAGCACCATGATGAACAGTGCAATCACCCACGCAAAGATGGGCCGGTCGATAAAGAATTTCGCCATGCTGGGCGCTCCTTAGCGGGCCGCGCTGGCGGCAGAGGCTGCGGGCGCGGGGCTGCTGGCGGCAGCCTTGGCGGATGCCACCGTGCCAGCGCTCTGCCACGGCACCGGCTTGACGACCGGGTTGCCCCGCAGCTTCTGGAAGCCATCGACCACCACCTGCTCGCCGGCCTTCAGGCCCTCAAGCACCACCCACTGGCCACCTTGCTGGCCGCCGATCTGCACGGAACGCTGCACGGTCTTGCTGTCTTCGCCCACCACCAGCACGGTATCGCCCTGGGCAGAGCGCGTGACGGCCTGCTGCGGCAGCAGCACAGCGTTGCGGGCCTGCGCCTGTTCGAGCTGCACGCGCACATACAGGCCAGGCAGCAGGCGACCGTCCGGGTTGGGCACCTGCGCGCGCAAGGTGATCTGGCCGGTGCTGGCGTCCACCGTCAGGTCAGAAAACAGCAATTTGCCGGGCAGCGCATAGGTACTGCCGTCTTCCAGCAGGACGCGCACGCTGGCCGCCTCGGCACCTGCGGCGCGCTTGAGCTGCCCGGCCTCCAGCGCGCTGCGCAGCTTCATCACCTCGGCCGCCGACTGGGTGAAGTTCACGTACATGGGGTTGATCTGCTGCACGACGGCCAGGGGCGTGGCTTCGCCCTGGCCTACCAGCGCACCTTCGGTCACCAGCGCGCGACCAATGCGGCCCGCGATGGGCGCCGACACGCTGGCGTAGCCCAGATTGATACGGGCGTTGCTCACGGCGGCCTTGCCCGCCGCCACGTCGGCCTCGGCCAGCTTTTGGGCGGCCACGGCATTCGCATATTCCTGCTGGCTGATGGCATTGGCGGCCACCAGAGGCTTGTAGCGCTCGGCCAGCGCGCTGGCCTGCGCCTGGTTGGCCTGGCCGCGCGCCAGCGTGGCCTCGGCGGTCTGCAAGGCCGCTTCATACGGAGCCGCGTCGATGCGGAACAGCACCTGCCCCGCCTTGACCTCGCTGCCCTCGGTAAACAGCCGCTTTTGCAGAATGCCCGCCGCCCGGGCGCGCACCTGCGCTACGCGGGAGGCTTCCAGACGGCCTGGCAGTTCGGTCAGCAAACCCACCTCGCCCGGCTGCACGGTCACCACCCCCACTTGCGGAGCGGGCATGCCACCGCCGGGTGGGGCCGTCGGCGCATCGCTCTTGCCGCAGGCCGACACCAACAGCAACGCCCCCAAGCAACCGCCAACCAGAGCCTGCCGCGGTTGCCCCCCCCAAAAGGCCAGGGGTAGAAAGGGGTCGGCGTTGGAATGGCGCAAGGGCATGGTCATCTTTCGAGAAATCAGGCTGTGGCGTACACAAAAATGGAAGTCTAGTTTTTTTCTGTAAACCAGGTGTGAACCCGGCCGTGTACGCCGAATGAAGCGGCCAGTATACATACATACTTGAATGTATGTATAGTAGAGAAACCATCTTGTAGGAGATCACCATGGCCCGTCGCACCAAGGCAGACGCCCAAGCCACGCGCAGCGGGCTGCTGGATGCTGCAGAGCAGCTGTTTGAGGCGCGCGGCGTCTCGCGCACCTCGCTCAACGACATTGCCGTGGCCGCCGGAGCCACGCG
>JAUYGP010000701.1 GCA_030690515.1 Giesbergeria sp. | reverse complement strand
TCGGCTTCGTCCTTGAAGGTGGTGATACCCACCACCGGGCCGAAGATTTCTTCCTGGAATATGCGCATCTTGTTGTGGCCCTTGAATAGTGTTGGCTGGATGTAGTAGCCACCGGCCAGATCATCCGGTAGCTGTGCACGGTCGCCACCAATGAGTACCTGTGCGCCTTCTTCCTTGCCGAGGGCTAGATAGGTTTCGATTTTCTTCATCTGTTCGATGGAGGCCTGGGCGCCCATCATGCAGTTGGTATCGAGCGGGCTGCCTTGCTGGATGGCCTTGACACGGGCCAGTGCGCGCTCCATGAATCGATCGTAGACCGACTCCTGGATGAGTGCGCGGGAAGGGCAGGTGCAGACTTCGCCTTGGTTGAAGGCGAACAGCACCAGTCCTTCGATGGCTTTGTCAAAGAAATCGTCGTCGGCATTGGCTATGTCGGCAAAGAAAATGTTGGGTGACTTTCCACCCAGCTCCAGCGTGGCGGGAATCAGGTTGTTGGCAGCAGCTTGTGCAATGACCCGGCCTGTGGCGGTGGAACCCGTGAAAGCGATCTTGGCGATGCGGCGGCTGGAAGCCAGTGGCATCCCTGCTTCCCTGCCAAAACCGTTGACGATATTCAAAACCCCGGGCGGTAACAGATCGGCAATCAACTCCATCATCACCAGGATGGATACCGGTGTGGATTCTGCCGGTTTGAGTACCACGCAATTGCCAGCGGCCAGGGCCGGTGCAAGCTTCCATGCTGCCATGAGGATGGGGAAATTCCAAGGAATGATCTGGCCCACGACGCCCAGGGGTTCGTGGAAATGGTAGGCAATGGTGTCGCCGTCAATCTCGCTCAGGCTGCCTTCCTGCGAACGCAGGCAACCTGCAAAGTAGCGGAAATGGTCGACGGTGAGGGGAATGTCGGCATTCAGCGTTTCACGTATAGCCTTGCCGTTGTCCACGGTTTCGGCGTAAGCCAGCAGTTCCAAGTTCTGCTCAATCCGGTCGGCAATCTTGAGCAGGATATTGGAGCGCTCTGCAGCAGGCGTACGCCCCCATTTTGTCGAGGCGGCGTGTGCGGCAGAATGAATGGGTTGACCCTGAAGCATTCCACGAAGGTCGTGGGCAAACTTCGCACTATGTTCAGCACAATGCATGCCAGCTTTGATGACCGTCGCTCAGGGGTATGAAAGCAGTTTTTTGGCGTGTTTGAGTTGAAAAACGGCTGTACCACTTGTTCAGTGGTGTTGGTCGGTGGTACAGGGTGTTCCAAAACAGAACACTTGGACGGGTTTTTCCGCTCAAACAGGAATGCACCCTGGCGCACAATGGGTCTGTCGCCATGAATGCCGCAATGGCGACGCCGGAGATGGCGCACCCATCCTGGCCACTGAACCATCAGGAGACAAACGGCCATGCCCCCTACCGTTCTACCGGATAGACCGGTGCCGCGCCTGCTCCGGCAGGCGCGCCGCCAATTGATGAACAGCGGCAGCCTGCCGCCCGACATGATTCAGCCGGAGTTATCCCGCTCTTGGTTACGAAGCTGGAATGCAGGCCTTCAACCTTGCGGCCGAACGCCGGGTGTTCCCCATGCATCAGCCGCGCAGCTGACACGGGCGCTAGAAGTTCAGCGTGAGTTGGTCGCGCATGCGCGACCAGTGATGGAATTTTTGTTCGATCAGACCCGTGAAACCGACAGCATGGTGGTGCTGGCTGGCGCGGATGGCATGCTGCTGCATGCATCGGGTGATCCTCAGTTTGTAGACCGGGCCGAGCGGGTGGCGCTGCGCCCCGGTGCCACCTGGCACGAGCAATACCGCGGAACGAACGCCATTGGTACAGCCCTCACAGACGATCGAGCGCTGGTCGTGCATGCCGATGAGCATTTCCTGGAGCGCAACGGCTTTCTTACCTGTGCCGCCGCCCCCATTCACGCCCCCGATGGGCATTTGCTGGGGGCTCTGGATGTGTCTGGTGATTACCGTGGCTACCATCGCCACACACTCGGTCTGGTGCGGTCCGCTGCGCGGATGATCGAGCACAGGTTGTTCGAGACCCGGCACGATCTACGTCAATGGGCGGGTTTGCGATTGCATCTCCATGCTCAGCCGGAGGGGTTGGGAACCATGACAGAAGGATTGCTGGCTGTGCAGGAGGATGGCGCGCTTGTAGGCGCGAGTGCCTCAGCTCTCGGTATTCTGGGACTGGCCTGGTGTGACCTGGGGAGCGCACGGCTGGAGACAGCGTTGACCGAGTCATTGGAGCAGCTATTCGATTGGTGCCAGCGGTCAGCTCATATTCCACGTGTCGTGCACACGGTATCGGGGCAAACACTTTGGCTGCGGGCGGAAATGGGGCGCCCGCTGCAGTACACGCGCGGCCCGCAGCCGCAGGCGCCTTCGGCGCCGCAAAAAACAGATGCACTGGCAGCATTGGATACGGGCGATGCCGTAATGCAAGCCGCAATCGCGCGTGCGCGCAAGGTGATCGGAAAACCGATACCTTTGCTGCTCCAGGGTGAATCAGGCGTAGGCAAGGAGATGTTTGCCCGGGCTGTGCACGACAGTGGAGCACGTCGTACCAAAGCCTTTGTGGCGGTCAACTGCGCGGCCTTGCCCGAGCCGTTGATCGAGGCCGAACTGTTTGGCTACCAGGGCGGCGCATTTACCGGCGCCCGCCGCGAAGGTGCACCAGGGCGCATCCGCGAGGCTCACGGTGGAACCCTGTTTCTGGATGAAATCGGCGACATGCCGTTGCCCTTGCAAGCGAGGCTGCTGCGTGTATTGCAGGAGCGTGAGGTCGTGCCCCTGGGTGGCGGACAGCCCGTGGCGGTGGATTTTGCGCTGGTCTGCGCAACCCACCGGCAGTTGCCACTGGAGATGAATGCCGGGCGTTTTCGCGAAGACCTGTACTACCGACTCAATGGGCTGACTCTGCAACTACCCGCCTTGCGCGAGCGAGCTGATTTTGACCACCTCCTCGATGCACAGCTTGCACAACTGGTGCCTGATCGCCCCATTGTGGTGGCGGCGGGCCTTCTCGATACCTTGCGCCGGTACCGCTGGCCCGGGAACGTGCGCCAACTCGCAAATGCGCTGCGAACCGCTTGCGCGCTGCTGGAAGACCATGAGCGTGTGATCGACTGGCACCATCTATCTGATGATTTGGCGCAGGCTCTTGGTTCGGGTCTGATCGTTTTGGATCATCACGGGTCGGTCGGTAGTAACGCGCCCGAAGTGGTGATGACGAAGCTACACGCCATTTCGCGCCAAGCCGTTGCCCAGACCGTGGCCGCCTGCGCTGGTAATTTATCTGAGGCAGCCCGCGTGCTGGGGGTCAGTCGTAACACGGTTTACCGCCGGTTGCGGGAAACACCGGGGCGCGAGTAATTCAGGGGGCAGGCGGCGTGACCAAATCCCACATGGCGATGAACAATGCGGCGATCACTGGGCCGATGACAAAGCCATGCAGGCCGAACAGAGTCATGCCCCCCAGGGTGGAAACCAGTACCACGTAATCCGGCATCTTGGTGTCTTTGCCGACCAGGATGGGGCGTAGGATGTTGTCCACCAAGCCGATCACGCCAACGCCATAGGCCGTTAGCACGCTGCCTTGCCAGACGGAACCCGTGGCAAAGAAATAGATGGCGACCGGGCCCCAGATCAAGCCGGCCCCCACGGCGGGCAAGAGTGACAGGAAGGCCATCAGAACCCCCCACAACACGGGGCCCTGGATTCCCAGCGCCCAGAAGATGAACCCTCCCAGAAGACCCTGCGTAGCGGCAACCATGATGTTGCCCTTGAGCGTGGCGCGGATCACGGTGATGAATTTGTTGCTCAGATCGTGCTTGTGGCTTTCCTCCAGTGGAATGGCCCTGCGGATGCGTGCGCCCAGCGCCTGGCCGTCGCGCAGCAGAAAGAAAAGCAAGTACAGCATCACACCAAAGCTCACCACAAACTGCAAGGTGTTTTGCCCGATATTGAGCGCGCGTGTGGCCACCAACTGGCTGGCCTGCACCGACACGGTGGACAGCTTGTGCTGCAGTGCGGCCAAACTGGTCAGATCCAGGCTGTCAAGCAAACCCACGGCCCATGCGGGCAGAGCGGCGATCACTTGCTGAACATAGGTGCCGAAATCCAGCTGGCCTGAGCGTAGCCGCTCATACACATGGGTGGCCTCCTGGACCAGTGAGATGCTGAGCAGCGTCATGGGCAGGATCACGACCACCAGGCACAGTAACAGGGTTGATAGCGCGGCCAGGTTCGGCTTGTTCGGCATGCGCTGCAGCACTTTGCGATGCAGCGGCATAAAAAGAATGGCCAGTGCCAGACCCCAGAAAACGGCTTCATAGAACGGCCAAAGGATGGCAGCGAAAGCCACGGAGACAGTGACCAGAAGCAGTAAGAGGGTCTTGTTCTGAAGCGTTGGCTGGGTCATGGTTGTGTGTGGATTCTGCATCGGTGGGAGTCGCTGAATGTACGCCAGAGCCGCGATCTCTGGACGGGGGGCTGGCGAATGGATCGAGCCAGCGTTGCGCTGGTGGAGGGCG
>JAUYGP010000692.1 GCA_030690515.1 Giesbergeria sp. | reverse complement strand
GTGCACGATCTTGGCGGTCTTGACCGCGTCCTTGAAGGCCTTCACGCCGTCACGCCCGAACGCGTAGTCTTGCGCCAGCGTGGCGATGTTCACGCCGGCCTTGTCCAGCGCCACGGCGTTGGAGATCGCGTCCTGGCTGCTGTTGCGGCCGGTGCGGAAGATGTACTTGTTCCACTTGTCGCCGGTGATCGAATCGGCCACGGCGGGTTCGACAAGCAGGATCTTTTTGTATTCCTCAGCCACCGGCAGCATGGCCAGGGCTACGCCCGATGCCGTGGGCCCGACCGCGATGTCGGCCTTGTCGTCCGAGTAGGCCGCCGCCAGCAGGCTCTTGCCCAGGTCGGGCTTGCCCTGGTCATCTTTCTCGATCACCACCAGCTTCTTGCCAGCCACCATCATGGTGCCGCCCGTGGCGTACTCCAGCCCCATCATCAAGCCCGTCTGGGTTTGCTTGCCATAGGCTTCAAGCGGCCCCGTCATGCTGTGCACGTGGGCAATGCGGATCTCGCCCGACTGCGCAAAGGCGGGAGCGGCGAAGGTGGCGGCCAAAGCGGCCAGAGCTACAAGGGTACGTCGTTGCATGAGAAAGTCTCCTGTTGTGATGCCTGTATATTGCACAGTTCGTGCCAATCTGCAAATAGTTGATTTGCAAAGATTTTTAGCCCGAACTCCATGCAATAGTCTGATTTTTAGACACTCTGAATGTTTGATTTTCAGACAGTTGTCTATCTTTTTTTCAGGGTAACTACCGATCAGCGCTGGTTGCGGATCGGTAGATTCATTTCATAGGCCTTGATCTCGCGCACCAGATACAGATCCGCCATGGTGCCGGGCCGCGCACCGGGGGCCACACGGAAGTGGTACATGCTTTGCAGGGCTTGGTGATCCTCCTTGCGGAAAGTCATCATGCCCTTGGGCGTGTCGAAACTCATGCCTTCCATGGTCTTGATGAGCTTGTTGGTATTGGTGTCGCCATTCGTGGCCTTGAGCGCAGTCACCAAAGCCATGGCTGAGGAGAAGCCTCCGGCCGTGAAAAAATCGGGGGGTGATTTGTGCTTCAGATAGTGCTGTGTGACCAACCACAGGTTGGCTTGGTTGCGCGAGAAACCAAAGTAATAGTACGTCGCGCCTTCCATCCCCGGGAACTGGTTGTAGGCCACCATGGCCGGCAGGATGTTGCCGCCCGTAGCAATCTCGATACCGTGGCGTTTCAAATCCATGTCGGCAATCTTGAACGGGGTGCCCGCACCCGCCCACACGATCCAGATGATCTTGCGCCCCGGTTGGTCCTTGAGCTTGTCGATCAGGCGCTGCGCACCGGCCGTGAAATCGGTGGTGGCGGCAGGCAGGTATTCCTCGTGTGCAAACTTGGCCTTTTTCACCGCATCCTTGAAGGCTTTCACGCCGTCACGGCCGAAGGCGTTGTCCTGTGCCAGCGTGGCAATGGTCACGCCCTCTTTGTCGATCGCCACGGCATTGCTGATGGCGTCCTGGCTGCTGTTGCGGCCCGTGCGGAAGATGTACTTATTCCACTTTTCGCCCGTAATCGCATCGGCCACAGCGGGCTCGACCAACAAAATTTTCTTGTATTCCTCGGCCACTGGCAGCATGGCCAGGGCTACGCCAGAGGACGTGGGGCCGACCGCGATGTCCGCCTTGTCGTCCGAGTAGGCCGCCGCCAGCAGGCTCTTGCCCAGGTCGGGCTTGCCCTGGTC
>JAUYGP010000294.1 GCA_030690515.1 Giesbergeria sp. | reverse complement strand
GGAATTGCATCCGGATTTGGCTGGCGCGCGCCCCCACCGCCATGCGGATGCCGATCTCGCGGGTGCGCTCCGTTACCGAGACCAGCATGATGTTCATGATGCCGATGCCGCCCACCAGCAGGCTCACGGCCGCCACGGCGCCCAGCAGCGTGGTCATGACCTTGGTCGTGCCCGAGAGCGTGTCAGCCAGTTGCTTGGTGTCGAGCACGTTGAAATTGTCTTCATCCGCATCGGCCAGCTTGCGCCGCTCGCGCAGCAGTTGCGTCAGACTGGCTTTTACGCGGTCGGGGTCGCTGCCGTCCTGCATGGAGACCAGCAGGGTCTGCACCCGGGTGCTGCCCGTCACGCGGCGCTGCAGCGTCTTGAGGGGCAGAAGCACCACCTCGTCCTGATCGTTGCCAAAAGCACCCTGCCCCTTGGAGCCCAGCACACCAATAATTTCACAAGACATCTGCCGCACCCGCAACTGCCCGCCCACGGCATCGCCGTTGCCAAACAGCTCGCGCCGCAGCGTCTCCCCGATCAGGCACACCGCCGCACCAGCGCGCAACTCGTCATCGGTAAATTCACGCCCCAGGCGCACGACCCAGTTGCCCGTCTCCAGCCAGGCATTGGTGCTGCCGATGATGCTGGTCGTCCAGTTGCGTCCCCCAGCCACTACCGTGCCGCCAGTGCGCCCTTCGGGAGCCACGGCCTGAATGCCCCCGATCTGCTGGGCAATGGCATCGGCATCCACATCCTTGAACGACGGAGCCCCCCCACTGCCCGGCCCCATACGCTGGCCAGGCCGCACCTGCAGCAGGTTGGTGCCCAAACCAGAGATCTGATTCTGCACGGCCATGGTGGCGCCGTTGCCCAGCGTCACCATGGTGATGACAGCACTGACACCGATCACGATGCCCAGGATGGTGAGAAACGAGCGCATGAGGTTGCGCCGAATCGAGCGCAGCGCCAGCAGCAAGGTGTTGAACAGCATCAGGAGGCCTCCAGCGCCGCAGCGTGCAAGCCCACGGGCTGCGGGTTGGGCATGTCACTGTCCACAACCCCATCCACAAAGCGCACGATGCGCCGGGCGTAATTCGCCATGTCGGCCTCGTGGGTCACCATGAGCACGGTGATGCCCTGGTCGCGGTTGAGCTTCCAGATCAGTTCCATGATTTCGTGGCTACGCTGGGTATCGAGATTGCCCGTAGGTTCATCGGCCAAGAGCACGGCCGGTTCGGTGACGATGGCACGCGCAATGGCCACACGCTGCTGCTGCCCACCCGACAGTTCGCCCGGCGTATGGTGCTCCCAGCCCTTGAGACCCACCGCATCGAGGGCACGCGCAGCCGCGGCATGGCGGGCGCGGACCGACTCGCCCCGGTACAGCAGGGGCAACTCCACGTTCTCCAGTGCCGAGGTGCGTGCCAACAGGTTAAACCCCTGGAACACAAAGCCAAAGTAGCGCCGCCGCAGGCGCGCACGCTCGTCGCGAGAAAGGCCCTCCACGCGCACGCCCTGAAACAGGTAGGAGCCCGCCGTGGGGCGATCCAGGCAACCCAGCGTGTTCATGGCGGTGGATTTACCCGAGCCACTGGGCCCCATGATGGCGACGAAGTCACCGCGTGCAATGTCCAGGTCCACGCCTTTGAGTGCCTGGAACGCCAGGGCACCTTCGCCGTACACCTTGGTCACCCCCCGCAGGCGGATCAGGGGAACGTCCGTCGCCGCACCAGCGGCTGCGCGCTCTGTGCTGCCATCACTCATGGAGCGGCCCCGGCGCTGCGCTGGTCCGTAATGACGGCCATGCCGGGTTCCAGCTGCTCGCTGGCCACCTCGGTCATGCGGCCATCGCTGATACCCGCCGTCACGCTCACGGCCTGGGGCACGCCGTCCTTGAGCACCCAGATCTGGCGCGTCTTGCGGCCCCCTTCAGGCTTGTCGCCTCCCGCCGAACGGCGCGACCCGCTGCGCGGCAGGCGCGGCATCAGCTGCGACAGAATGCCGCCGCCGGACGATGCCGCAGGCTGTGCCCCTGGCGCTGTACCGGCCGCACCTGCGGCGGCCACGGGCACAAAGCGCAGCGCCGTGTTGGGCACCATGAGCACATCGTTGCGCTCGGTCGAGGTGATGGTGGCGGCCGCCGTCATGCCGGGACGCAGGCTGAGGTCGGAGTTGTCCACCTGCAACCAAGAGATATAGGTGACCACGTTGTCGGTCTTGGTCGAGCCATAGGCCACGCGGGTGATGGTGGCCGGGTACTTGCGGGCCGGGTAGGCGCTAACGGTAAAGCTGGCCTTCTGCCCATCGCGCACGGCGCCCACATCGGCCTCGTCCACGTTCACCTGCAACTGCAACTGCGTCAGATCTTCGGCCACGGTGAACAAGGTGACCGCCTGCAGCGAAGCTGCCACGGCATTGCCCGGATCCACGGTGCGTGTCAGCACCACACCGTCGATGGGCGAACGGATGGAGGCCTTGGACAGGTTGGTCTCATCGGTGGACAGCGCAGCCTTGGCATCCTCCACACTGGCACGGGCGCTGGTCTCTTCAGCCCGGGCACGCTCTACGTTGGCGCGGCCCGTGTCCAGCTCGGCGGCCGAGGGCACCTTGCCGCCCGACAGGCGGGCCACTTCTTCCAGCCGCGCCAAATTGGACTGGGCCTCACGCGTGGTAGCCCCCGATTGCGCCAGCCGGGCATGCGCCGAAGCCAGCGAAGCCCGCGAACGCAGCACCTGCGACGAAAGCTTGGCCGTGTCCAGCTCTACCAGTACCTGGCCTTTTTTGATCTTGTCATTCACGTCCACCAGAACGCTGCGCACTGTGCCCGATAGCTCGCTCCCCACATTGACTGAGCGCGTGGGTTGCAGCGTGCCGTTGGCCGATACCGTGAGGGTAAGGTTGCCACGCCGCACGTCCTCAGTCACATAGGTCGGTGCCGCCTTGCTGCGTTTTTGCACCTCCCAGTAGTACCACCCGCCGGCCAGCAGTGCGGCGCACACCAGTGCCAGCCACAGCGCGGGGCGCTGCCACCAGCGGCGCTCCAGGTTGTCGCCCAGCAAGGCCTGCAGATCGGCGGCTGCACTGGTGGCAGAGTTGTCGGTTTTCTTGTTGGTTGTAGTCATGGCATCAAAATCATATAAGTCACGCCCAGCCCGTGCACGCTGCGCCGCGTTGCAGGAAAAGTCACCGCCAGCCGCCCCCCAGCGCCTTGTACAGGCGCACATGGTCGGCCCCCGCATTGGCGATGGAAGTGGCCACGCTGTCCTGCGTGGAGAGCAGGGTGCGCTGGGTGTCCAGCACCGCCTGGAAGTCGATCAAACCACTTTCGTAGCGGTTCTGCGCCAGGAGCGCGGCATTGCCAGCCGCATCGGCGGCGGCCTGCAGGTGCACCAGGCGCTCGCGCTCGCCGCGCAGGGCGACCAGTGCGTCTTCCACGTCCTGGAGGGCGGTCAGCACCGTGGCTTCGTAGTTCACACGCGCCTGCTCCAGCACGGCCTCTTGCACACGCACCTGAGCGCGGGCAGCGCCCCCGTCGAACAAGGGCACAGAGATGCCGCCTAGCAACGAATGGACGACCGAAGCGCCATCACCCAGCGCGCCCAGCGTCAGCGCCCTTAGGCCCAGTGAGCCACTGATACGAAAGCTGGGGTAGCGCGCTGCATCCGCTTGCGCAACACGCGCCAGCGCTGCGGCAATGCGCTCCTCGGCCTGGCGTATGTCCGGCCGCTGGCGCAACGTTTCCGCAGGAAAGGCCAGCACCAGATCGTCCGGCGCCTGGGGCACAGCGCGCGGGCTGGCGAGCAAGCTATCGAGAGCCCCCGGCGCGCGGCCCGTCAGCACCGCTAGCGCATGGCGACTTTGCGCCAGGCTGGCTTCGAGCTGCGGAATCTGCGCCGCAGTCTGCTCGGCGGCGGCACGGGCCTGCTCGGACACCAGCGATGTCGTCAACCCCGCCTGCACGCGCCAATCGGTCATCTGCAAGGTTTCGCGCTGGCTGGTCAGGTTGCGCCGCGCAATGGACAGGCGCTCTTGCTGGCCCCGCAGGGTGATGTAGTTGAGGGCCACTTCGGCCGCCAGCGACACCTGCACCTGATCCAGACTGGCTTGCGCAGCACGGGCATCGGCCTCGCTGGCATCGGCGCCCGCGTTCAAGCGTCCAAACACATCAGGTTCCCAGGCTGCATCAAAGCCCAGTTGAAAATTGTTGCCCGTGCTGCCCCCCGAGCGGCTGCGCTGTGCCGAGCCTGAGGTATTCACGCTGGGCAGCAGGCCCGCCTGCTGCACCTGCGCCTGGGCGCGTGCCTGCTGCAAGGCGGCCCGCGCACTGCGCACACTGGTGTGGGCCTGCAAGGCCTGGGCGACCAAATCGGTCATCTGCGGGTCGCCAAAGCGCTGCCACCACTGGGCCAGAGGCGTGGCCACGGCGGCGGGTACCGCACGGGTATCGGGCGTCGCTGACCACGCCGTTGGAACGGGTGGCTTGGGAAGCGCAGCGCCGGGTGGCGCCGTAGACGCGCATCCCGCCAGCAAGGCCAGTGCGGCAGCCATGGGTAGACGGAGGTGGCGGTAGAAAGACATCATGACCTTGGAGGAACCTTCAGAGAACGCGCCACAGGGAGCGCGCGATGAAAGCATTGTGCCGGGCGGTCTTGTCGTGTCGGCTGCACGCACGTGAAGCCCGTGTAAAGACGTGCACCATTGCACGTCGGCGGCTCAGACCACCCGTCAGTGTTTGCGCGCCTGTCCCCGCAGTGCCTGGTGGGCGGGACGCTCCAGGCAGCGCGTCAGCCACGCCCCGGTGGCTGGAAAAGCCTCCATCAAAGCGCGGGCCGGTCGCGCCCAGCCCAGCACGCTTGCCACGCACAGGTCAGCCACGGTAAATCGCCCCGCCGCCAGAAAAGACTGCCCCTGCGCGCTTTGCAGCGCAAGGTGCTGCTCCAGCACCCGCAGCGGCACGCGCAAGCGCTTTTCTGCAGCCTCAGCCAGATCGACCTTACGCTGCTCTGGCGGCATGGCCACGCGGTGCATCAGCACGGTCAAGGCGTCTTTTTCCACTTCCGTCACCGACCAGAAGCTCCAGCGAAGCGCCTGCGCGTCCTCGCGCGGCGTGGCCGGTGCAAGGTCGCTGCCATCGCCCTTGCCATGGTGCCGCGCCAGGTACAGGGCGCAGGCCATGCTTTCCCACACCACCACCTCGCCCTCGGGGCGGTGGTCCACCAGCACCGGAATGCGGCCATTGGGATTGAGCGCCAGAAAATCGGGCGTGCGCGTGGCGCCCCCCTGGTAGGGCGTCTCCACATGCTCGAAAGACAGGCCCAGTTCAGCGGCCGCCCACAGTGGGCGCACGGCGCGGGATGCGGCAATACCGTAAATCGTCAAAGACATGGAACCGGGCTCCCTTTATTTATCAGTGGCAGCACAAGTCATCGTTTTTCCAGCCACCACTGGATCACATACTTGGCCAAAAATCCCAGGAAACCCACGCCCAGGCCCAGGAAAATCACAAACGTGCCAAAGCGGCCCGCCTTGGACTCCCAGGCCAGGTGCCCGATGATAAAAACCATGAACA
>JAUYGP010000681.1 GCA_030690515.1 Giesbergeria sp. | reverse complement strand
GGTAGTGGCCCAGGCGCTCACGACCCTCTCCTTGCAGCCACCGACCCAGGGGACAGTGCACGTATTCGCCCACTTGTTCAGGATCGAGTACTTCGTTCGATTGGCCTGCCAGCAGGTTGTGCAGACGCTGCTTCCATTCCTCATGGCTCGCGATGGCCGCATCGATGTCGAATTCGGTCATCAGGGTAGCGGCGTATTCGGGGTCGAGAATCAATTCGCTGGCATTGTCCTCGTAGGCCCAGGTGGTTTCGGGGCTGGACGAATCCTGCTCCCGCAGCTTGAACATGCGACTGAAAAAACCCATGGTTTCCCTCGTTGTGGTTGGACTGGTCTGCTGCGGATGCAAATTCCTGTCACGTCATATGTTGATACATTTTGTCCGGTGCGAAGCCATTTGAACAGGCCCCCTACTGACGCAGTTTTTTTCACGGAACCAAACTTCCGCGACACCGAATTTTTGCCACGCTGTTCTGCGCAACAATCGCCCCATGACATCCTCTTCCCGCCCCGCGCTGTCCATGCTCGACCTGGTGGCCGTCCGCGAAGGCGGCACCGTGGCCCAGGCCCTGGCCATTGCCCTGCGCACGGCACAGCACGCTGAATCCCTGGGCTTTGAGCGCTACTGGCTGGCCGAACACCACAACATGCCCGGCATCGCCAGCTCGGCCACGGCCGTGCTGGTGGGCTACATCGCTGCGGGCACGCAGCGCATGCACATCGGCTCGGGCGGCGTGATGCTGCCCAACCATGCGCCCCTGGTGGTGGCCGAGGCCTTCGGTACGCTGGCCGAGCTGTACCCCGGCCGCATCGACCTGGGCCTGGGCCGCGCACCCGGCACCGACCCGCTGACCATGCGCGCCCTGCGCCGTGACCGGCCCGAGGCGGCCGAAGATTTTCCGCGCGATGTGGCCGAATTGCAGCGCCTGCTGGGCCCCGAGCAGCCCGGCCAGCGCCTGGTGGCCACTCCCGGGGCCGGTACGAACGTGCCGGTCTGGCTGCTGGGCTCCAGCCTGTTCTCGGCCCAACTGGCCGCCGAACGCGGCCTGCCCTATGCCTTTGCTTCGCACTTTGCGCCGCGCCTGCTGCTGCAGGCCATTGAACTCTACCGACGGTTGTTCAAGCCCTCCGTCGAATGGCCCAAACCTTATGTGGTGATCGGTGTTCCGCTGATTGCCGCACCCACCGACGACGAAGCGCAGTTTCTTGCCAGCAGCACCTTCGAGCGCGTCCTGGGCATCCTCAAGGGGGAGCGGCGCAAACTGGCCGCGCCGGTCCACGGCTTGGCCGAGCAGCTATTGCCGCAGGAACGCGCCGCCATCAACGACTTCCTGGCAGCGGCGGTGATCGGCGGGCCCGACACGGTGCGCCAGGGTTTCGCGGCACTGCTGCAGGCCACGCAGGCCGACGAGTTGATGCTGGTGTGCGATATCTACGACCCCGCACTGCGCTTGCGCTCGCTCGACATTGCGGCAGCCGCCCACGCACAACTGCAGGCAAAAGAAACCAAAACGCTATAATAAGTATAGCTAATAACGCTTACCAGATAAGCGCCAAAGGCCTTTTTATCTAAAATTTCAGCGTGCGATGTAACCCCCGTCCACCGGGTAATAGGCACCTGTCACGAACGAGGCTTTTTCGCTGGAGAGCCATAGCACCAGTTCCGCCACTTCCTCGGCACGACCCAGTCGGCCAATGGGGTGGGCGGCCACCAGCATGTCATTGACGGCCTTGTTGTCTTCCAGTGCACTGATCATGGGCGTATGGATAAAGCCTGGCCCCACGGCATTGATGCGCACACCCTGCGCGCTGTACTCCAGCGCCGCCGTCTGCGTCAAACCCACAACGCCATGTTTGGCTGCTGCGTACGCAGGCGCTCCGGCAAAACCCACGGCGCCCAGAATGGACGCCATGTTGATGATGGCGCCACCGCCGTTCTTGAGCATGGCCGGCAACTGGTACTTCATGCCGTAGAACACCCCCGAGAGGTTGATGCCAATCACCTGTGCCCAACCGTCGAGCGGATAGTCGGCTGTGGGCGCCTGCGGTCCGCCAATACCGGCGTTGTTGCAGGCAATGTCCAGGCGCCCAAACTTTTCCACAGCGCCCCGCACCAGCGCCTCGCACTCTTCGGGCTTGCCAACGTCCGCAGCAATGAAAATCGCCTCGCCGCCCGCAGTGCGAACCTGCTCTACCGTTTCCTCACCACCGCCGCGATCCACGTCCGAGACCACTACTTTGGCACCTTCGCGCGCCCAGGCCAGGGCAACAGCGCGGCCAATGCCCGAGGAACCACCGGTGATCAATGCGACTTTGTCTTTCAACATGGAAACTCCTTGCTGCCCCAAACCAAGCGCCGGGGCTCAAGGGCCATTGTGGACCGTGCGGCTGGGGCGGGCCAGCCTGCAGCGGCTACTATTGCAGTCCATGCCGATTTCTCACACTGACCATGCCCGCCTTTAGCTTTGAAGCCCTTGACGACCAGGGCCTGACCCGCAAGGGAGTGGTTGAGGCCGATACGGCCAAGGCCGCGCGTGGTCAGCTGCGTGCGCAGGCATTGGTCCCCCTGGCGGTAGAACTGGTGGGCGACCAGGCCAGTAACGGGGCGGGCCCTGCAGGCCACAGCCTGTTCACCCGCCCGGTCTTTGGCTCTACGGCCCTGGCCATCTGGACACGCCAGCTCGCCGGACTGGTGTCCTCGGGCCTGCCGCTGGAGCGGGCGCTGACGGCCCTGTCCGAAGAATCCGACAGCGAACGCCAGCGCCACCTGGTGGCCGTGCTGCGGGCCGAGGTCAACGCTGGGTCCACCTTTGCCCGGTCTTTGCAGCAGCACCCGCGCGAGTTTTCCGACATCTACTGCGCCGTGATTGGCGCGGGCGAGCACAGCGGCAAACTCGGCTTGGTGCTCGAACGCCTGGCCGATGATCTGGAAGAGCGCCAGGAACTCAAGGCCCGGCTGGTGGGCGCCGCGCTGTACCCGGCCATCGTCACGCTGGTGGCCATCGCCATCGTGCTGTTTCTGGTCAGCTACGTTGTGCCCCAGGTGGCCAGCGTCTTTGCGGGCAGCAAACGCGCACTGCCCTTTCTCACTGTGGCCATGCTGGCCATCAGCAGCTTTGTACGCACCTACGGCGTGTGGATGTTGGCCGCTCTTGTTTTGATAGCTATTGGCGCTCGCTGGTCCTTGTCCATCGAGGCTTTTCGTGAAAAATTTGACGCGGCCTGGCTCAACGTCCCGGTGGTGGGGCGACTGGCGCGGGGCTACAACGCCGCCCGCTTCGCCAGCACGCTCGCCATGCTGGCGGGGGCGGGTGTGCCCATCCTCAAAGCCTTGCAAGCCGCCGCTGAAACCCTACACAACCGCGCCTTGCGCGCCGACGCCCTCGATGCCCTGGTGTTGGTGCGCGAGGGCGCGCCCCTGGCCTCGGCCCTGGCCCAGAAGCGTAAATTCCCCAGCCTGCTACCCATGTTTGCGCGCTTGGGCGAACAAACAGGCCAGTTGCCCGTGATGTTGCAGCGCGCCGCCACGCAGCTCTCGGCCGAGGTGCAGCGGCGCTCCATGCAACTGGCCACTATCCTCGAGCCCCTGCTCATCGTCACCATGGGCGTGGTCGTGATGCTGATCGTGCTGGCCGTGCTGCTGCCCATCATCCAGCTCAACCAGTTCATGAAATAAGGCACGCCCCCCTGTGTCGCTTCGCTCCTTCCCCCCTCTCTCGCCCCGCTGCGCGATGCGGGAGGGGGGACGCCACCAGCGCGGCGGGGCGGCCCTTGCGCGGTGGCCGCTGGCCTGGGCCGCGCCATGTCGTGCGCTGCACATAGCGCGAGCACACGGTGAAGCCCCTTACGGAGATCCGAAATGGCCGTAACAATGGACGACAAGCTAGTGGTGGCGATTTCGTCGCGCGCCCTGTTTGATTTCGAGGAAGAAAACCAGCTGTTCGATCAGGGCAACGCGCAGGCCTACATGCGCCTGCAACTCGAACGCCTTGATACCCCCGCACCACCCGGCGTGGCGTTTTCGCTCGTCAAGAAGCTGCTGGCGTTCAACGACCCGGGCCAGCAGCGCGTGGAAGTGGTGGTGCTCTCGCGCAACGACCCGGCCAGCGGTATGCGCGTGTTCCGCTCGGCCCGTGCGCACGGTCTGGCCAGCGTGCAGCGCGGCGTGTTCACGCAGGGGGCGGCACCTTTTCGCTACCTGCGCCCCCTGGGCGCGCACCTGTTCCTCTCGGCCAATGCTACCGACGTGAGCGAGGCCCTGGCCATGGGCTACCCGGCGGCGCGGGTAGCCACCCAGTCGGTGCAGGCCAGTGTGGCGCATCCGCACGAGGTACGCATTGCCTTCGATGGCGACGCCGTACTGTTCTCTGACGAGGCCGAGCAGGTGTTCCAGTCTGCCGGGCTTGATGCCTTTCAGGCGCACGAACAGGAAAAAGCCCTGCTGC
>JAUYGP010000677.1 GCA_030690515.1 Giesbergeria sp. | reverse complement strand
CTCGCCGACGTTGACGAACAACGCATCGTTGCCGATGGTGACGGGCTCCAGGCCCGACAGCCTCATGGGGGGAAGAGAGATTTCAGACATGCGCCTCACCTGTGCAAACAAACCCGCAAGCAGGTGAGCGTCGTTGCGGGTGGTCTAGGGCCCCAAGCCTGGCGGCGTGGGCCGCTGCAACGCTCCTTGGGAGGCGCTGATTTTACCGGGATTGGCGATCCCCGCGCTCAGAACGTGTTCAGTGTTTTTTGGACTACCAAAAGACATTGAACACGTTCTCAGGCTGCGGGCTGGGCCGCACAGGCCGAGACGGGCAGGCCAAAAACCCGGTCAAAGCCCCAGTTGAATGCAAAGGTGTAGCACAGGAAGAACACCACCAGCCCCAGGTCCATCACCAAGGCCTGCCACAGGGTGATCTCAAACCACCAGGCAAACAGCGGCACCAGCGTGAACACCAGTCCCCCTTCAAAGCCCACCGCATGCACCACGCGGCGGCGCAGGCTGCGGCCACGTACCACCTGGCGGGCTTCCCAGCGCTCAAAAAAGGTATTGAACACAAAATTCCAGGCCACGGCGATGCCAGACGACACCACGGCCATCACCCCGGCATGCCCCACACCCTGGCTGGAAAACTGCGCGAGCCCCAAAGTGGCGACGGCAATGGCGATCAATTCGTAAATGCTGACGTAGACGACGCGGCGGCGCACGCCGTGCAGGCCGGGGATAAGGGGCAGAGATTCCATTTCGCCGAATTTAGCGTCTGTGGGCTGATAATTAAAGTCAGCTTATTTCAGTTCTATTGATAGATGGCCTTTTCCTCCGACAGCGTGCAGCTCTTTCTGGCCGTGCTCGACCACGGCTCTTTCTCCGCCGCCGCGCGGGCGCTGGGCCGGGTGCCCTCGGCCGTGAGCATGGCCATGGGCCACCTGGAGGCCGAGTTGGATATGGCGTTGTTTGACCGCCGCGGCCGCGAACCGCGCCCCACCGCTGCCGCGCGCGCCCTAGAACCCCAGGCCCGCCTGCTCGCGGGCCAGTTGCAGCAGCTCAATGCGCAGGCCCTGGCGCTCACCCAGGGGCTGGAAGAACGCCTCACGCTGGCCATCGCCCCCGAACTGCTGGCCGCCCGCTGGACGGGGCCGCTGGCGGCCCTGGCCCAGGAATACCCACTGCTGCAGGTGGAGGTACTCACCGCCCCGCAGGGCGATGCGCTGGCACTGCTGCACAGCGGCCGCGCGCAACTGGCGCTGGTGTTCGAGCGGCCCAGTATCGACGGGCGTGAAGGTTTTCAAGAGGTGGGCACCGAAACCCTGGTGGCCGTGATGGCCCCTGAGCACCCGGTCATCACCGAAGCCCGCGCCGCCGCACTCGCCCGGGGGCAGCCCCCGATGCAGGCCGTTTTGCGCGAGGAGCACCTGACCACCACGCGCCAGATCGTCGTGGCCAGCCGCGACTTGGCGCAGACTGACTCGCGCTTTGTGTTTGCCCGCCACCACTGGCGCACCGACAACCATCTGGCGGCCCTGGGCCTGATCGAAGCCGGGCTGGGCTGGGGCTGGCAGCCGCGCGCGCTGGTGCAACCGCGCATCGCCGCCGGGTCGCTGGTGGAGATGCCGTTGGAAAACCTCA
>JAUYGP010000673.1 GCA_030690515.1 Giesbergeria sp. | reverse complement strand
AGCCCATTGGCGTATGGTGACCAGACCATCCAGAGACAATCCACCCATTTTTCCCGAGAGGCTTCTTGTGAACAAAACCGAACTGATTGAGCATATTGCGAACAATGCTGATATCTCCAAGGCTGCGGCTGCGCGGGCGCTGGAGGCCACGATCGAAGCCGTCAAGAAGACGTTGAAAAAGGGCGGCACGGTTTCGCTCGTCGGTTTTGGTACTTTTGCCGTGGGCAAGCGTGCTGCGCGCACGGGCCGCAATCCCCGCACGGGCGATGCGATTAAAATCAAAGCTGCTAAAGTTCCGAAGTTCCGTCCAGGCAAGGCATTGAAAGATGCCCTGAATTGATGACAAGTTAAGGTGGGGTGCTTAGCTCAGTTGGTAGAGCGGCGCCCTTACAAGGCGTAGGTCGGCGGTTCGAACCCGTCAGCACCCACCACCACCGATGCAAAGGCGAACGAAAGTTCGCCTTTTGTTTTATGTCACAGAAAGATTGACCATGTTTGAATCCATCCGCAAGCACACCAAGATCGCGATGTTCTTGCTGTTCTTGCTGATCATTCCCTCGTTCGTGCTTGTCGGTATCGACAGGAGCTACTTCTCCGGCAGTAGCCCGGTGGTTGCCCGTGTTGACGGCAATGACATCACGCAAGCGGAATGGGATTCCGCCCACAAGATGGAATCGGATCGCATGCGGTCACAGCAGCCCACGATGGATGCCAAGCTGCTTGACTCCCCCGAAGCGCGCTATGCCTCGCTGGAGCGGATGGTGCGGGATCGCGTCCTTCAGATCGCTGCACAGAAGATGCACCTGACGACCAGCGACGCCCGGCTGGCTCGCAGCCTGCAGGAAATTCCGCAAATCGCAGCGCTGCGCAAGCCCGATGGCTCCCTGGATGGCGAGGGCTATCGAGCCCTGGTTGCCACCCAGGGTATGACGCCCGAAGGTTTCGAGGCCACCATGCGCCGTGACCTGGCGGTAAGCCAGGTGCTGGGCGGGGTGATCGGCACCAGCTTTGCCACGGATGCACAAGCCAATGCAGCTCTGGATCCCTTATTTCAGCGTCGTGAAATCCAGGTGGCATGGTTCAAACCAACCGACTTCGCCAGCAAGGTGCAGCCTTCCGATGAGCAATTGACGGCCTACTACAAAGAGCATTCCGACCAGTTTCAACAGGCGGAGCAAGCGGCTGTGGAATACGTTGTGCTGGACATTGACAGTCTGCTTGCCGGTATGGTGCTCAATGAGGACGACCTGCGCACCTACTACAAAGAAAACGCGGCGCGCATGGCGGGCAAGGAAGAGCGCCGTGCGAGCCACATCCTGATCTCGGTGACCAAGGATGCGCCAGCGGCCGAGCGCGAAAAAGCCCGCGCACGCGCCACCGAACTATTAGAGCAGGCGCGCAAAGCCCCCGGCACCTTTGCTGAGCTGTCCAAAAAGAATTCCCAGGATCCGGGTTCAGCCGCGCAAGGGGGCGACCTGGGTTTCTTTGCCCGGGGCGCCATGGTCAAGCCTTTCGAGGATGCTGCATACGCCTTGAAGAAAGGCGACATCAGCGATGTGGTGGAAAGCGATTTTTGTTTCCACGTCATTCAACTGACGGACATCAAGGCGCCACGCACTCCTAGCTTTGAAGAATTGCGCCCCGCCATGGAAGCCGAGTTGAAGCAACAACAGGCGCGGCGCAAGTTTGCCGAAGTGGCGGAGTCGTTCTCCAACACTGTCTATGAACAATCGGACAGCCTGCAACCCGTGGCGGAAAAGCTCAAATTGAAGATTCAGACCGCCAAGGGAATAGTGCGCACACCAGCACCAGGAGCCACAGGCGCGTTGGCAAATCCGAAGTTTCTCGAAGCGTTGTTCTCGTCGGATTCGCTGGAAAACAAGCGCAACACCGAAGCCGTGGAATTTGGCTCCAGCCAGATGGTGGCAGGTCGGGTCACGCAGTACACCCCGGCGCGTACTCTGGCGTTCGATGAAGTCCACGCACAGGTGCGCCAGCGCTACGTCGCCGAAAAGTCTGCAGAACTGGCACGCAAGGAAGGTGAAACAAAGCGCACCGCCTGGGCAGAGAAGGCGAGCAGTGCGACCGGTCTTTCTGCCCCCACTGTGGTAGCGCGCGACCAGCCCCAGAACCAGCCCCGTGCGGTGGTGGACGCCGTCCTGAGCGTTCGTGCGGACGAACTTCCTGCATGGACGGGAGTGGATATGGGTGACATGGGCTACGTGGTTGCCAAGGTCAACCGCGTTCTATCCCAGGCAACGCCTGAGCCGCAAATCAATGCCCAGCGCCACCAGCAATATGTGCAGTGGTGGTCGGAGGCCGAAGGCCTTGCCTACTACGAAACGCTTAAGCAACGTTACAAAGCGCAGATCAAGGTGCCACGCCCGGCACCGGGTAGTGCCGAAAAATGATGCTCCAGTACTGAAGGAGTATTTTTACAGGTTATAATTTAAAGCTACGGTGGCTGTAGCTCAGTTGGTAGAGTCCAGGATTGTGATTCCTGTTGTCGTGGGTTCGAGCCCCATCAGCCACCCCAAGTAATAGAAAAAACCCGAATTTCGAAAGGAGTTCGGGTTTTTTTGTTGGCGGCGCTCGCACAGAATTCTGCGTTCCATGGAGCATCAGGATGAAATCGTCTTTGGGCTAGGAGGATGATGCGCTAGGCGCGCAGGCTTTGTGCTGCAGGCACCGCAGCCGCAAGGGGCTGCCGATGGACGGCTATTGAAAGCCTGAAGAAGTTGACGAGCCTTACCCCCGGCACTGGCTCCACAGTTAGGGCTGCTTGGTTCCCCACCTGACCCGGTTGGCCGCTTTACCATGCGGGGAGGCCCGTCACTGTCGATTGTACGCTGAGTTGGTGCGTCGTTCGGGCGCGCGGGGCTTGCGTAGCCCGTAGAATCGCCCCGATGTCTTACCTCGTGCTCGCCCGCAAGTACCGTCCGCGCAACTTCACCGAGATGGTGGGGCAGCAACATGTGGTGCAGGCTCTGACCAATGCGCTCACCCAGCAGCGGCTGCACCATGCCTATCTTTTTACAGGAACGCGTGGCGTGGGCAAGACCACGGTGTCGCGCATCCTGGCCAAATCGCTCAATTGCCAGGGTGTGGATGGGCAGGGGGGCATCACGGCCACACCGTGCGGGCAATGCCAGGCATGCAGGGACATCGATAGCGGCCGTTTTGTTGATTACACCGAACTGGACGCAGCCTCCAATCGTGGTGTGGACGAGGTGCAGAGCCTGCTCGAGCAAGCGGTCTACAAGCCGGTGCAGGGCCGCTTCAAGGTCTTCATGATCGACGAAGTGCACATGCTGACCAACACGGCGTTCAATGCGATGCTCAAGACGCTGGAGGAGCCGCCCGAGTACCTTAAATTCGTTTTGGCCACGACCGACCCGCAGAAGGTGCCGGTCACGGTGCTGAGCCGCTGCCTGCAGTTCAACCTGCGCCCCATGGCGCCTGAAACCGTGCGGGAGCATCTTGCGCAGGTGCTGCAGGCCGAGAACGTGGTGGCCGAACCCCAGGCGCTTCGCCTGCTCGCACAGGCCGCACGCGGCTCGATGCGTGATGCGCTGTCCCTGACCGACCAGGCTATTGCCTTTGGTTGTGGGCAGATCGAAGAAGTAGCCGTGCGCCAGATGCTGGGCAGCGTAGACCGCAGCTATGTGTTTCGCCTGATTGATGCGCTGGCGCTGGGTGATGGTCGGACCGTGATCGAAACCGTGGATGTGCTGCGCCTCAATGGTCTGTCGGCGGCCTCTACGCTGGAGGACATGGCGGCCGTGCTGCAGCGCATGGCCGTGCTGCAGGCGGTTCCGGGAATGGAAGGAAGACTTACCGACGCCGAAGACCCCGATGCCGCTGAAACGGCGCGCCTGGCGGCATTGTTGCCGGCCGACGAGACCCAGCTGCTCTACAGCATCTGCCTGCACGGGCGTGGCGACCTGGGTCTGGCCCCCGACGAATATGCGGCGCTCACCATGGTTCTGCTGCGTCTGCTGGCTTTCAAGCCCGAAGGTGGCGCCCCAGAAAAAAAAACACTGGCGCAACCTGACCGCGCCGCCTTAACGCTGCCACCGGCGATTTCTGCGGCACCAACGCCCGCACCTGCCGCAGTACAGGTGTCTGCACCGGTGGCAGAGCCCCCTGCTCCAGCACCACAAGAATTTGAAGAAAAACGGGCTGAAGCGCTTACTGGTAAAGCGCAAGACGCTATTTATTTAATAGCAAAGGAGCCTTTGCCAGACGCAGCGCCTTCTGCCGGTTCTAGCGCTGGGCCTGTCCCGGCCTTGCACGCAACCCAGGTGCTTCCCGTGCGTACCGCTGAAGGCGTGGCTGCAGCGACCACGGCGCCTCCCCAGCCTGCATCTGTTGAGCCAGCACCCGCAGTCGTCGCTATTCCTGTACGGCAGACGTCCGAGCCAGGCCCACGCCTGCAGCCGCAGGCCGGTGGTGAAGGGCGCGCCGCTGCCGCCCGTTTCACGCCCACCGAAGAAGGTGAAATTTGGCACGCCGCGGTGCAGCAGTTGGTGGCCAGCGAGGCGATCACAGCGCTGGTGCGCGAACTGGCGCTGCAAGCACAATTGGTGGCCCGTGATGGCGAGCACTGGTTGCTGCGCGTGGAGCGGGAATCCCTGAACCAGCCCACCACGCGTGAGCGTCTGCGCGGTGCGCTGGCTGCGGCGGGCCACGCGCAGCGCATCAGCGTGGAGTTGGGTGTGGTCATCGACAGCCCCGCCCGCCGCAATGCCGCCCTTGAGAACGAACGCCAGCAGCGTGCGCAGGACATCGTCATGAACGATCCCTTTGTGCAGACCATGGTGCGCGAGTTTGACGCTCGCGTCGTGCCCGGCAGCATTCAGCCCCTCTGATCCCCTTATTTCTATTCACGAAAGGACTCTTTCCATGTTCAACAAAGGACAACTCGCCGGTCTCATGAAGCAGGCGCAGGCCATGCAGGACAACCTCAAGAAGGCGCAGGACGAACTGGCCCACATCGAGGTGGAGGCCGAGGCGGGCGCCGGGCTGGTGAAGGTGCTGATGACCTGCAAGCACGACGTCAAGCGGGTCACCATTGATCCCAGCCTGTTGGCTGAAGACAAGGACATGCTCGAAGACCTGGTGGCGGCCGCCTTCAATGCTGCGGTGCGCAAGGCCGAGGACACCTCGGCCGAGAAGATGGGCAAACTCACCCAGGGCATGCCCGGCCTGCCGGGTGGCATGAAATTTCCTTTCTGATGTCGGCTACTGCACCGGCTGTCGGCGTCGTTGGGCGGTCCTCGGAAGCCTCGCGTATCGGAGGGCGGTCCTCGGAAGCCTCGCGTATCGGAATTTCGTCATGGTTCCTGTGCTTCGACAGCCTCCCAACCGCTCGCAGCGTCCTTGAGGGCGCAGGTTGCAGCCTGAAATCCACTTTCCATGTCCTCCACCAACGCGCTTGAGGTGCTGGTCCAGGCTCTGCGGCGGCTGCCGGGGGTGGGGGCGAAGTCGGCGGCCCGCATGGCCTTTCATTTGCTGCAGCATGACCGTGCGGGGGCCCAGGTGCTGGCACAGGCGCTGGCGCACGCGGCGGACCATGTGAAGCATTGCACGCGTTGCCACACGTTCACGGAGGCCGAGGTCTGCAATACATGCCTTGACCCGGGGCGTGACGCAACCCGGTTGTGCGTGGTGGAAACACCGGCCGACCAGTCGGCGCTGGAGCGGACGGGGGCTTTCCAGGGGCTTTACTTTGTGCTCATGGGGCGGTTGTCGCCGCTCGATGGTGTGGGTCCGAAGGACATTGGTGTGCAAAAACTCCTGCAGCGCGCCACCGATGGCGTGGTGCAAGAGGTGATTCTCGCCACCAATTTCACCGCCGAAGGCGAGACCACCGCCTATGTGATTGGTGAAGCGCTCAAGGCGCGGGGGCTGGAGGTGACGCGCCTGGCACGGGGCGTGCCCGTGGGCAGCGAGTTGGAATACGTGGACCTGGGTACCATTGCCCATGCCCTGGCTGATCGGCGCTGAGATTGCTATCTAATTTATAGCTTTTGGCGCTTTTAAATAGAGCGTTTTAGGCCTTTTTTACCGGAATAAATACCATCATGTTGCCCCACTTCACCGTCGCCTACTGGTGCGTTTTCGTGGCGGCCTTGCTGCCCTTGCTGTGTTCCGTTCTTGCTAAACGGGGAAGTTTTGGTAAAAAACGTTCTCAAGGCGGGTACGACAACCACGACCCGCGAGCTTGGCTGGCGCAGCAGTCGGGCGCCTCAGCCCGGGCCAATGCAGCACAGGCCAACAGCTTTGAGGCGCTGCCGTTCTTCATTGCGGCGGTGCTGGTGGCGCACCAGCTTGGCGCAGGGCAGGTGGTGCTGGATCTGCTGGCAGTGCTGTATGTGTTTTTGCGCTTGTTTTACATCTTGATGTATGTGTCTGACATGCCCCGGGTGCGCAGCGCGGTCTGGGGAGCGGCCTTTTTCGTGAATATTGCCATTTTCTTTCTCGGCTACCGCTGAGCCGGTGGTAACCGGCCCGGGTCGAAAGGGCGGTACGTAGAAATCCGAACGGGCTCTCCCTGATGCGTTACCCGCAGGGATTGGGCAAAATTGCTGCAACGCACCAATTCGGAACGGTTCACAGTGTCTTTCTCCTTTCTCCGCCGCCGCACCCTGGGGGCTGTTTCTGCCCTGGCGGTGGCTGTCTTGCTGCCGACGCTGCGTGTACGTGCCTCTGCACCGCCTGCACGGGTGCGGGTGGCCGTGGGGGGCGGGGAGGGATATGCGCTGCGGCACTTGCCGCTGACCATCGCGACCCAGTTGGACTTCTTTCGGCCCGAGGGCGTGGATGTCACCTGGCTCTCGTATCCCAATGACGCGCTGGCGCTGCAGGCCGTCCAGGATGGTGTGGCGGACGTAGGAGCTATGGGCTTTGAGCATGCCGTGCGTTCCCAGGGCCGTTCCCAGGCCGTGCGTTCGCTGGTGTTGCAGGCGCGGACGCCGCAACTGGTCTTGGCCATTTCCTCCCGCGCGTTACCCCACTACCGTACCCCCCAGGACCTGCGCCGCTGCAAGATCGGTGTGAATGCATGGGGCGGGCTTGCGCACGCCATGGCGCAGCGGGTGCTGGAGCATGCCGGGGTGCAGGAGGTGGGTTTCGTTGTGGTAGGCGATGGGGCCCAGGCTGTGGCGGCCCTGCGGGCCGGCAAGGTACAAGCGCTGTGCCATGGCGATCCGGCCATGGCCCGGCTTGAGCGCAACCGGGAGCTGCGCGTGGTGTACGACACCCGCAGCTTGGCGGGTGCGCAGGCCGTGTTCGGTGGAACCCTGCCCGGCAGCTGCCTGGTCGCGCCGCCGCAGTTTCTGCAGGCGCATCCTGCGAGGGCACAGGCGCTGGCCGATGGTGTGGTGCACGCACTCAAATGGCTGCAGACAGCAGCCCCGGCGGATGTCCTCAAGGTGGTGCCCACCGAGGCGTTGATGGGTGATCGCCGTCTCTTCCTGGCGGCGTTGGGCAGCGTGCGGGAGTCCGTCTCGCCCGATGGTCTGGTGCCCGAAGGCGGCGTACAGACCGCAGCGCGGACGCTGGCGCTTCTGGATCCGACCCTCGATGCCCGTCCCTCTGGACTGGCACAAGCCTATACGCAGGAATTTGCGCGCAAG
>JAUYGP010000671.1 GCA_030690515.1 Giesbergeria sp. | reverse complement strand
ATCCCCCGGGCCTTTAGGGCCTTGACGGCCAACCGCAGCATGACCATGCCCCCTCTTTCCGCATCGACAATGGCACCGAACTCCAAACAAGCGCCCCAAAAGCCGCGCGTCTGGCCTCTGGCATCCCTGCTGACGGCTGCGTTGTTGGCTGCTTGCAGCACGACACCCCTGCCGCCCTGGCCTGCCAGGGCCCCTGCGCCACCGCCGCGCGGCACCGTTGTGGTGCCTGCGCCGCTGGGAGCACCACGGTTCGGGGTTGTGCAGACGGCGCCCAACGCACAAGCTGTGCCCTTGCAAGTGCCGCTGCAGGCGGGAACACTGCAAGACCTTCCGTACAGTGCCGCGGCCGCTGCACGCTTTCCAGATCCGGTGGTGCGTTACAGCACCCCTGGCTTGGCCGATCAGCGCCGTGCTTTCACCACCAATGCCGAGTTGAACCTCTGGCTTGACCAGATTGCGGACACACCCTCGCGCAGCGGTACACGGGCGACTGTGCTGCGCCTGGGCCCCTCCCAGCGGGGTGAGCCTATCTCCGCGTTGGTACTCACCCGCGCCCGAGACACCCATCCTGACAGCCTGGCTGCCACCAAGCGCCCTACCGTCATATTGATCGGACAGCAACACGGCGATGAGCCTGCGGGCAGCGAAGCCCTATTGGTGATTGCCCAGGAACTGGCCCAGGGGCTGCTTGAACCCCTGCTGGAGCAGATCAACGTCGTGATCGTGCCCCGCGCCAACCCCGATGGGGCCGCGACTGGAACCCGCACCACCGCCAACGGTGTGGACATGAATCGCGACCATCTGTTGCTGAACACCCCCGAGGCCCAGGCCCTGGCGGTGCTGACCCGTGACTACCGCCCCATCCTGGTACTCGACGCCCATGAGTTCACCGTGGCAGGCCGCTATCTGCAGAAGTTCAATGCCATCCAGCGCCACGATGTCTTGCTGCAGTACGCCACCACAGCCAACGTCCATGAATTCTTGACCAAAGCCTCGAACGAGTGGTACTACACGCCTATGCTCCAGGCGCTCAAAGACCAAGGACTGAGCACCGAGTGGTACTACACCACTTCCAGCCGCCCCGACGACATGCGTATATCCATGGGCGGTGTGCAGCCTGACACAGGTCGCAACGTCAACGGGCTCAAGAACGCGGTCAGCCTGCTGGTGGAGACCCGTGGCATCGGCATCGGCCGCACCCATATCCAGCGCCGCGTTCATTCGCAAATCAGTGCCATCGGCAGCGCCCTGCGCAGCACCGCTGAACGTGCAGCTCGGCTGGAGCAAGTGCGCTCCTATGTAGTGCGCGACACCATCGCCCAGGCGTGCCGCGACCAGGTGATCGTGGAAGCCGCCCAGACCCCGGAAAAGCATGCACTGACAATGCTCGACCCGGAGACCGGAAACGACCGTATTCTGGACGTTGACTGGAACTCTTCGCTCAAGCTGCGCACGGTCAAATCGCGGACGCGCCCTTGTGGTTACTGGTTGTCGGCAGATTCCACCGTGGCCGTTGACCGCCTCAAACTACTGGGCGTACAGGTGTTGCGCGTAGCCGAACCCGGCTCGTTGCTGGCCGACACCTACCAGGAAACTACGCGCGAAACGACCGCTCGCCAGGATGTGCGTGGCCCCATCGCGGACAGCGAAGGCATTGTGCGCTCACAGGTCGCGCTAGTGCGTAGTGCCATTGATGTCCCTGCTGGAAGCTTCTACGTGCCCCTGAACCAGACCTTGGCCAATGTGGCGGTGGCAGCACTCGAACCCGACACGCAGAGCAGCTATTTCGCCAATCGCCTGATCGAACGTCTCGAGGACTCCGCACGCATCATGGGTACACCCAGCCTGGTTTTCGAGGACTTGCAGTAGCCGATAGCAATGGCCGGTGAATGTACCCGTCTGGCGCTACCTTCAGCACTTGGCTGCGCAATCACCGCGTTTCGGACAGGTATGATCGCAGCGTTGTCAGCCCGTAGCTCATCCGGATAGAGCACAAACCTTCTAAGTTTGGGGTAACTGGTTCGAGTCCAGTCGGGCTGGCCAAATCAGCGTTTCACACCTTCTCAAAACCCGCATGTTTGTTGACATGGTGGGTTTTTTTGTTTTTCACACCTTATTGCCATCCGGGCGTCAATGGTGCGATGGATGTTTTGGTGAAACGCCAGCGGAGCGCCCCCCTGTCAGTACGTCATTGATCAGCTCCAGAATACCTTCAGGCGCTCACGAACCTCTGGGGACATGGTCTCACGCCCTGTGACCAAAGCCGAGTCCAGGGCTGAATGGGCGGCGGAGGTTGGCATCTCACGTCCTAAAATTCGTATGGCCTCGGCCGCGATGGCTTGGGCATGGCCTGCGTTTTGCATGAGGTTGGCGATCGCAGCATCGGCGGTGACATGTGCCTCCCGTGGATGCCAGCAGTCGTAGTCGGTCACCATGGCCAGGGTGGCATAGGCCATCTGGGCTTCACGCGCCAGTTTCGCCTCGGGCATATTGGTCATGCCGATCACGCTTGCGCCCATGCTGCGGTACCAATGCGATTCGGCCATGGTGGAAAACTGCGGGCCTTCGATACACACATAGGTACCGCCCCGGTGCAGACGGACCTTGTCGCCCAGTCCTGCATCGGCGACTGAACGGGCCAGTACGGCAGAGAGATGGGCGCAGACGGGCTGCGCCAGCGACACATGCGCCACGGCCCCTGCACCGAAAAAGGTGTTCTCTCGGCGTTTGGTCAGGTCGATGAACTGGTC
>JAUYGP010000666.1 GCA_030690515.1 Giesbergeria sp. | reverse complement strand
AATGCCAGCACGTGCCGCCATGCCCAGACCATCGCCGGTGTTGATGAACGCGTTGGTGGATGCCGCGAAGATGCGTCCGGATCCACCGGTAGCCAGCAGCACGGTCTTGGCTTCCAGCACTTACAGGTCGCCGGTTTCCATCTCCAGTGCTGTCACGCCGACCACATCGCCGTCAGCGTCGCGGATCAGGTCGAGGGCCATCCATTCGACAAAGAAATTGGTGCGTGCCTTGACGTTTTGCTGGTACAGCGTGTGCAGCATGGCGTGACCAGTGCGGTCGGCAGCGGCGCATGCGCGTTGCACGGGCTTTTCGCCATAGTTGGCGGTGTGGCCGCCAAAGGGGCGCTGATAGATGGTGCCGTCGGGGTTGCGGTCGAACGGCATGCCGAAGTGTTCCAGCTCGTACACCACGTTGGGTGCTTCGCGGCACATGAACTCGATGGCGTCCTGGTCACCCAGCCAGTCGGATCCCTTGATGGTGTCGTAGAAGTGGTAGTGCCAGTTGTCTTCGCTCATGTTGCCCAGCGACGCGCTCACGCCGCCTTGTGCCGCTACGGTGTGCGAGCGGGTGGGGAAGACCTTGGACAGCGAGGCGACGTTCAGGCCGGCGCGCGAGAGTTCGAGGGCGGCGCGCATGCCGGAGCCGCCGGCGCCGATGATGACGACGTCGAACTTGCGCTTGGTGATGTTGGCGTTGGTGTAGCTCATGGATTTAGCCTTTGTTCGCGGAATTGGGCGTGGGCATCACAGACGCCACAGAACCTGGAAGCCCCAGCCTGCGCAGCCGACGAGCCAGACGATGGTGAAGACTTGCAGTACCAAGCGTAGTCCCACGGGCTTGATGTAGTCCATCCAGATGTTGCGCATACCGACCCAGGCGTGCAGGGCGAGCGCGATGATGACGGAGAAGGTCAGGAACTTCATCCATTGGGCGGCAAAGATGCCGGCCCACAGGTCGTAGCCCACTGGTCCCTTGCTCAATACCACCTGCAGCAGCAGGGCCAGCGTGAACAAAATCATGAGCGCTGCAGTCACGCGCTGGCTGAGCCAGTCGCGCAAACCGTAGTGGGCACCCACGACGGTGCGTTTGTATCCGTAGTTGGACATGGTTTTTTTCCTCTTAATCGTCAGACCGGCCTGCCGTTGGCGTCAGGGGTGCGGGGTTGAATCAGTACAGGCCGAAGAGCTTTGCGCCCAGGGCCAAGGTCAGGCTGATGCTGACCACCATGGTGAAGATGGCAGAGGACTTGCCGAACTGCTTGTTGACGGCCTCGTGGCTCACGTCCATCCACAGGTGGCGCATGCCTGCGATCATGTGGTGCAGGTAGCCCCAGATGATGCCCAGCACCACCAGCTTGAGAAACCACCCGGGTACAAAACCCAAGCCGACCCCGAAGGCGGATTTGAAGCGCGCAAACGAGTATTCGGAGGACACAGAGGTGTCGAACAGCCAGATCACCAGCGGCAGCAGCAGGAACAGGATGGCGCCACTCGCTCGGTGCAGGATGGAGACCCAGGCCGCTGGAGTCATGCGGTAGGTCGTTAGATCCTTGAAGGCGTTGATGTTGCGGAATTCAGGCCGCTTTTTGGCTAGCTCGGTCATGGCAAGTGCTTTCGTGGAGGTAACTGCTTTGTAATTTTGTGCGCAAGCGAACGCAAAATTCTATTGCAATGCAGCAAGGCAACATTTGATACAGGTGGTATTTTCTGTTTTTTTCGGCCTTGCGTGCCAATGTGGGGCTGTTATCTTCAGTTCAGTTCGTTGTGGTAATGGTGGGTGTCGGTGCGATAGAGGCCGCGTCGTAACTCCATGGGAACATCGTTGTAGGTGTAAGCAATGCGCTCGACGCTCAGCAAGGGTGTTGCTGGGGTAACTTGCAGTCGTTCGGCCTGTTCGATGTCCGGCAGCACGGCGCGGATTTTTTCTTCGGCACGCACCATGCGAACGCCGAAATCCAGTTCCAGCATGGCATAGGTGGGGCCGGGGTAGTTTGCCATCTGCGTGGCTGTCAGGCCCTTGAATGCCTGGCCGGGGAGCCAGATGTCCTCAAGAATAGTGGGAATGCCGCTGAACGACAGGATGCGGCGTGCCTGCATCATGGGGTCGCCCGTGCGCAGGCCCAGCGCGCGGGCCACCTCGGCGCTGGCGCGAACGCGCTTGCAGTCGATGATGAAGCGCTCTGCAGGGCCTTCTACGCTGGCGTCTCCGCTGTCGGGCATCAGCTTGAGAAATCGGTATTGCACATGCTGCTCGGCATGGGTGGAGACGAATGTCCCCTTGCCCTGGCGGCGAGTGACCAAATTTTCGGCGGCCAGCTCGTCGATGGCCTTGCGCACCGTGCCCTGGCTCACCTTGAAGCGGGCGGCCAGCTCCATTTCGCTGGGGATGGCTTCGCCAGGCTTCCACTCGCCTGCTTGCAGGCTTTGCAGGATCAGGCCCTTGATCTGCTGGTATAGCGGGCTGAACGCTGGCGCCGGCAAGCCGACGGCCGGTTGCAGCGGATCCGGGAATTCAGAAGCAGAAAGCGATTGTGACGACATGGTGCA
>JAUYGP010000662.1 GCA_030690515.1 Giesbergeria sp. | reverse complement strand
CTGGTGGTTGCCTTCGGCTGACCAGATATCCAGCGCGCCTTCGCTGGTTTTCACCATCGCATAGTGCGCAGCGAAAACATGCAGCTTCATCGCCTTGGGCGCTTCGATACGGATGTTCTCCTTGAGAATGTTTTCCCAGGGGTACGCAAACTCGGTGCCGCTTGCCCAGCCGGGCAAAGCCGGTTGGTGCGTCGTTTTGCGGTATCGCCAGACGATGCTGTCTCCCTTTTTTACGTCGGGGTAGGTGATCTGCCGAATTTCCACACCGGGCCAACTCAGTCCAGTCCCTCCGGTTGCTACGCCACTTTGCACCTGGATGTGTTCGGGCTGGATGTCGATTCGGCGACCATCGGCCTTGAGCGTGTAGGCCTCCAGAACGTCGAGCTGTTCCAAATCCTTGTTGACGGAAAAGCTTTGCCGACCGATCTGGACGGCCCCCTGGTCCGTCAGCGCTCGGCGCTGTGCGCGAACTTCATGCTGCAACGTTGCGTTTTCGAAGAAACGCCAGAGGCTTTCGGATTGGACGACCTCGCTTTGGGGTGACGGCAATGTGCTGCCTTGGGCCAGAGCCGACAGGGAAAAAACCCAGAACAGCACGAGACCCAAAAGGGTGCGATCAAAAAAGCGCGGGTGTTCAGGCGAATTGAAATGCGGAATGTTCATAAGAGATGGTATTTTTGCTGGGCTTTGGGATGCGAGGTGCAAGCAAATGGTGTGGTTTTGTATCTGCACACAGGGCTATTGCTCCAGCCCCCGCTGCTATGCTGCGGCGCCATGTTCCACCGCCTTCTGCGCCTGATTGTTTCTGACCGACCCACGACACACCGTCCCCGGTGGCGGCAGGGCGCGCCCTGGCGTTGGGCGGGGTTGGTGGGCCTGGCGCTGGGGCCGACGCTGGCCTGGGCCTTGCCCACGTTTGACGAAGTACGCCGGGGCTTCCCGTCGTCTGAAACCGTACTGCTGTCGCGTGAGGGCGAGGTGCTGCAGCGTGTGCGCACCGATGCCCAGGTGCGGCGCGGGGCGTGGGTGGCGCTGGCCGATGTGTCGCCCGCACTGCGCACGGCCATGGTGCTGTCGGAAGACAAGCGTTTTTACGAGCACAGCGGGGTGGACTGGCGTGCTGCCACGGCCGCCGCTTGGGGCAATTTGTGGAACCAGCGTACGCGCGGCGCCAGCACCCTGACCATGCAACTGGCGGGTCTGCTCGACAGCCCCGACATGGCAGACCTGCGCCAGCGGCCCGGCGGGCGCAGCGTGGCCCAAAAGCTTGGCCAGACGGTGGCCGCCCAGGTGCTGGACCGCCGCTGGCGCAAAGACCAGATTTTGGAGGCCTACCTCAACCTCGTGCCGTTTCGGGGCGAGCTGGTGGGCATTGATGCACTCAGCCGCACGCTGTTCGGCAAAGCCGCGCACGGGCTGGACGACCGTGAAGCCGCCGTGGCCGCCGCGCTGGTGCGCGGCCCCAATGCCGCGCCAGCCGTCGTCACCCAGCGCGCCTGCGGCGTGCTGCGCGACATGCAGGGCAAGGCGCCAGGGCC
>JAUYGP010000290.1 GCA_030690515.1 Giesbergeria sp. | reverse complement strand
CGTGGTGGACAGCATCCCGCCGGTTTGGGTCTCACCCCGCGCGGCGCGGCGCCCCGAGATTTACCAGCTGCTCAAGAACCTGGGCGCCGATATCGAAACCGGCACAACGCCGTCGGCCAATGCCATCATTTTGGTGGCACCGCTGGGTTTCGACATCACCACCGTCGCCGTGGTGGAGCGCCTGGACCCAACGCGCACCATCGGCATCGACATGCTGGTCGAAGAAAGCGCCACACGCCGCCGCGTGCTGGCCACCAACCCGGTCACCCGCGTGGACATCCGCAACGCCGCCCACGCCCTGATGGCGCGCGACGGCAAGGCCGTCAGTGTGGTGCGCGACAGCGGGGGCTTTGTCACCCAGCGCGTAGTGGCCACCATCGTCAACATCGCCAGCGATATTTGCCAGCAGCGCATCTGCAGCCCGCGCGACCTGGAAGTCGCCGTCAACCTGGGCCTGGGCTACCCCCTGGGCCCCCTGGCGATGGGCGACCGCTGGGGGCCCACCAACATTTTGGAAGTACTGTTCAACATGCAGACTGTGTATGGCGACCCCCGCTACCGCCCCAGCCCCTGGCTGCGCCGCCGTGGCGCCATTGGCCTGAGCCTGCAGCACGAGGAAGAGTGACCGCACCCGCCTCCTGCAAGCCCCTCTCTTTACCCACACCCTCACAACGATGCCCGCAGAACTTTGCAGCACCAGCCACGGCCAGACCCTGGTTCTGACCATTCGCAACCCTGACCTGCACAATGCACTGGACCCTGCCATCTATGCAGCGGGCACCGAGGCACTCAATGGCGCCGAGCGCAACGCTGAGGTGCGCAGCGTCGTCATCACGGGTGCCGACGGCGTTTTCAGCGCAGGCGGCAACCTGCAGCGCCTGCAGGCCAACCGCAGCCTGGGTGCCGCCGTGCAAGAGGAAAGCATTGAGGCGCTGCACAACTGGATCGAAACCATCCGCGCCTACCCCAAGCCGGTGATAGCCGCCATCGAAGGCGCGGCCGCGGGCGCCGGGTTCTCGCTGGCCCTGGCCTGCGACCTGATCGTGGCCTCGCGCAGCGCGCTGTTTGCCATGTCGTACAGCCAGGTGGGGCTCTCGCCCGACGGAGGTGCAAGCTGGAGCCTGGCCCGCGCCCTGCCCCGCCCCTTGGCCACCGAGCTGCTGATGTGCGGCGAGCGCACCAGCGCCGAGCGCCTGCACGCGCTGGGCCTGGTCAACCGCCTGGCCGAGCCCGGCGGTGCACTGGCCGCCGCGCTGGAATTGGCCCAGACGCTGAACGAGCGCGCACCCAATGCACTCGCCAGCATCAAGGAACTGCTGGACGAGGCGGGCCAGCACACGCTGAACGCCCACCTCCATCTGGAGCGCCAGCATTTTGTGCGCAACCTGCACCACGCCAACGCAGGTGAAGGCATCAGTGCCTTCCTGGAAAAGCGCAAGCCGCAGTACCGCTGACCGGGCACTGGGTGCACGGCGCCCAAATCGCTATCATTTTTATAGCTATAAACGCTTATCCTATAAGCGCTATAGCCAATATTCATTTAAATCCATTCACGCATGATGTGATGGCCAGGCAGGCGCGTTTGCGCCGCTGCACGCGTGCGCCCACGGCCCGCATCCAGACACGCAGGTGACAACCCCCATGTTCGCGTGCCGTCCCTGACGCGACAATGACCGCGTACCCAGTCACCCAAAAGACAGCCCATGGACGACCCTATTCTTACTATCGAAGAACGTGAAGCGATCAACTCCGGTCGCTGGTTCTCCTCTCTTTCACCTTCACTCCGACACGACATACTGCGATGCGCTTACGTCAAACGCTTCAAGGATGGTGGCCTCATCGCTGCCCGCGGCGACCCGCCCGAGGAGTGGATTGCCTGCGCCAAAGGTGCGGTGCGCGTGAGTTCGACCTCCATCTCGGGCAAGCAGATCACGCTGACCTACGTGGAGCCGGGCATCTGGTTTGGCGACGTGGCCATCTTCGACGGGGACCGGCGCACACACGATGCCTATGCCCATGGCGAGACCACCATCCTGTGCGTGGCCAAGGCCGACTTCAAAAAAATACTGGCCATGCATGTGGAGCTGTACGAGGCCATGCTCAGGCTGCATGCGCGGCGCATACGCCAGCTCTACGGCCTGGTGGAAGACCTCAACACCCTCCCGCTGCGCGCACGACTGGCCAAGCAGTTGCTGCATCTGGTGCGCAGCTACGGAGTGCCCAGCCTGTCGCATGGAGACGAGATGCGCATCGGCCTGCAACTGGCGCAGGAAGAGCTGGCCCAATTGCTGGGCGCCTCACGCCAGCGCGTCAACCAGGAACTCAAGGCCCTCGAACGTGAAGACATCATCCGTATCGAGCCCGGCGGGCTGGTCGTGCGCGACCGCGACGCCCTGATGGACATTACCGAAATCGACAACTGACACCCCACCCATGAGCAATTTCGACCATTTCATCGGCACCCGTGCCGTCTCCGAGCAGCATGCATTCGACACGGCGGCCCTCAGTGCCTGGCTGGAGCAGCACCTGGAAGGCTTTGCCGGCCCCCTGAGCGTCGAAATGTTCAAGGGCGGGCAGTCCAACCCCACCTACAAGCTGATCACGCCCAGCAAAAGCTATGTCATGCGCGCCAAGCCGGGCCCCGTAGCCAAGCTGCTGCCGTCGGCCCACGCCATCGAGCGTGAGTTTGCCGTCATGAGCGGCCTGCAGGGAACCGATGTCCCCGTGCCGCGCATGCATGTGCTGTGCGAAGACGAATCCATCATCGGGCGCGCCTTCTACATCATGGAGTTCATGCAGGGCCGCGTGCTCTGGGACCAGGCTCTGCCCGGCATGAATCCCGAGGAGCGCACGGCCATCTTCAATGAATCCAACCGCGTCATCGCCGCACTGCACACCGTCAAGTTTGCCGAACGCGGCCTGGCTGGTTATGGCAAGCCCGGCAACTACTTCGACCGGCAAATCGGCCGCTGGAGCAAACAGTATCTGGCCTCGATCACGCAGCCCATCGAAGAGATGGATCAGCTCATGGCCTGGCTGCCTGCCAACATGCCCGCCAGCGCGCGGGACGAAAACCGTGTCTCCATCGTGCATGGCGACTTCCGCCTGGACAACCTGATGTTCCACCCCACCGAGCCGCGCGTCATTGCCGTGCTGGACTGGGAGCTGTCCACGCTGGGCCACCCGCTGGCTGATTTCAGCTACCACTGCATGGCCTGGCATATCCCGCCGGGCATGTTCCGGGGTATTGGCGGGCTGGACCTGGTGGCGCTGGGCATTCCATCCGAGCAGGACTACATCCGCAAATACTGTGAACGCACTGGTCTGGCCACCCCCGAGGAGCTGGCCGCCGACTGGAACTTCTACATGGCCTACAACCTTTTCCGACTGGCCGCCATCCTGCAAGGCATTGCCAAACGCGTCGAGGCCGGCACGGCATCGAGCGCCCAGGCCAAGGCCTCGGGCGAAGGCGCCCGCCCCCTGGCCCAGATGGCCTGGTCTTTCGCCCAGCGCGGTTGACCTCCACCGATACCCCCCGTTTTTCAAGGAGAACCCATGGACTTCGATTACTCGCCCAAAACCAAGGAACTGCAGAAGAAACTGCTCCAGTTCATGGATGACCACATCTACCCGGCCGAAAGCCAGTACACCGCC
>JAUYGP010000030.1 GCA_030690515.1 Giesbergeria sp. | reverse complement strand
CCAGGGGAAGGAGTCCCTGATGACGACCACGCTGGACGGCAAGATCAAGGCGCGTCTGGCGGGGCAGGGCGGGGACATTCGTGAGCCGGACTGGGGCCCATTTCAGACGCATTGAACTTTCCACCAATTTTTATTTCAGTCTTTCAGGAGTTTTTAAATGATCAAACGTCTTTCTATTGCCATGGCGGTGCTGGCCCTTGTTGCAGGCTGCAGCTCCGGAGTGGATCTGGACAATGTGCCAGTTGAGGACAAGAACGGCGCGCCACTGTCCACGGGTGCCAATGGGGCAAATGCGGGCAACACCGGACAGAGCGGTGTGCGTGGGGTGGATCTCTCGCAGTCGGGTGCAGATGCTGCCGGCCCGGTGGGGGTCAGCCGAATCGTCTATTTTGACTATGACAGCTATGTCATCAAGCAGGACTACCAGTCGCTGATCGATGCACATGCACGTTTCATGAAGTCAGGCAATGCACGCAAGGTGGTCATTGAAGGCCATACCGATGAGCGTGGTGGCCGTGAGTACAACCTGGCTCTCGGTCAGAAGCGTGCTGAAGCCGTTCGCCGTTCGCTGGGCCTGCTGGGCGTGCCCGATGGCCAACTGGAAGCGGTCAGCTTTGGCAAGGAAAAACTGGCAGCCCAAGGCAGTGGCGAAGAAGTGCATGCGCAAAACCGCCGCGCTGAACTGTCGTATCGTTGATGAGCGCCATGCATTCCTTGCGCCTGGGGCGCACGCTGGCCGTTCTGGTGTTTTCCTGCTCGTTCCTGTCGGTCGGGTATGCGGCGATTTTCGAGGACGGTGAGGCACGACGCGCCATCCTTGAAATGCGCCAGCGCGTGGATGTCATGCAGCAAAACAGCCAACGCTCGGCAGACGATGCACGCCGCGCCAGCGAGGACAGCAGCCAGTTGCGCCGTAGTTTGCTGGATCTGCAGACGCAGATCGAGACCCTGCGCGTGGAGATGGCCAAACTGCGCGGGCAAAATGAACAGTTAACACGCGACGTGACCGAGTTGCAGCGCCACCAGAAGGAAATTGCTACAGGTGTGGACGAGCGGCTGCGGCAGTTTGAGCCGCTCAAGGTGACGATGGATGGGCTGGAATTTCAGGCCGAACCTTCTGAGAAAAAGGACTTCGAGGTCGCCTTGGCAAAATTTCGGGAAGGGCGTTTTTCCGATGCCGAAACGGCCTACACGACCTTCCTTCGCCAGTATCCCCGCAGCGGCTATGGGCCTTCGGTACGCTTCTGGCTGGGCAATGCACAGTATGCGAACCGCAGCTACAAAGAGGCCATTGGCAACTTCAAGAGCTTGCTGGCCAGCGCGCCCAGCCACGCCCGCGCACCTGAAGCCGCTTTGGCGATCGCCAATTGCCAGATCGAGTTGAAAGAGACACGTGGCGCGCGCAAGACACTGGAAGACCTGCTGCGCGTTTATCCGCAATCCGAGGCCGCAGTAGCCGCCAAAGAGCGACTCTCGCATCTCAAATAGTGACAAGTTCAGTGGTTACCCCGCCTGGACAGCCCCAGGACGCAATCTTTTCGCCGCTACAGCAGCGCAGGTTTGGTGGGCTTGAGCGCTTGTATGGCATGCGAGGTGCGGGCCAGATTCGCTCCTCCCATGTCGTGGTCATCGGCATCGGCGGTGTTGGTTCCTGGGCTGCAGAGGCCTTGGCCCGCAGCGGCGTAGGACAGTTGACACTGATCGACCTGGACCATGTTGCCGAGTCCAATATCAATCGGCAGATCCATGCGTTGGAAGGAACTGTAGGTCAGGCCAAGGTGCTGGCCATGCGGGATCGGATCTCGCAGATCAACCCGGATTGCGTGGTGCACTGCATCGAGGATTTTGTCGAACCCGCCAACTGGTCAACCCTGTTGCCGCACGGCATTGATGCCGTGATTGATGCCTGTGACCAGGTGCAGGCCAAGACCGTTATGGCGGCATGGGCGCGCAACACCCGAACCTTGTTCATCAGCGTGGGCGCAGCCGGTGGCAAGCGGCAAGCGCACCAAGTGGACATTGCCGACTTGGCAAATGTGACGCACGACCCCCTGTTGGCACAATTGCGCTATCGTCTGCGCAAGCACCATGGTGCGCCAAAAGACGGCAAGAAAATGTCGGTTCTTTGCGTCTTCAGCCGAGAAGCCGTAGCCCCACCGGATGCCTCTTGCGGCCTCGAAGGGGACGGAAGCCTCAATTGCCACGGATACGGCTCGGTGGTGGCCGTTACAGCCACCTTCGGGCAATGCGCCGCTGGCTGGATTCTGGATGCGTTGGCAACCAAGGCAAAGAGTCTTGAAAATAACGCTATAATGCAAGGCTGTTCTGGTTGATGAAACTAGGCACGGGACGTTAGCTCAGTTGGTAGAGCAGCGGACTTTTAATCCGTTTGTCGTGGGTTCGACCCCCGCACGTCCCACCAAATAAGCCTTACAGGCATTGAAAAGCCCGCTATCAAATAGGTAGCGGGCTTTTTTCTTGTTTGAGCCGGTGACAGTCTGGTGACAGTTTGCGGGCTGGTGACATTCACCCCAGCGCCTTGCACATCAACACCAGCTCCCGATTGCCAGAGCGCACATCGATCAGGCTTTCGATTTGGTAGATGGTGCCGTCATGGATCACCCGGTCCTGGCTGGTCATCCATGGTCGAAAGCGCATCCTGATCTTGGCCGTCACCTCGGACACCGCAGCAGCGGCTGCCAGGTACTCCCTGCCGGTCAGCGGCTCCACGGCCGCCCAGCAGGTAAACAAGGGTGCCCATGTCTCGATGGGCTGGCCCAGTTCGTCTTCGGTGCTGGTGAACCGCTCCACCGTCACCCGTTGGTCAAGCTGGCCCGCCTTCATGCGTGGACCCGGTACGGATTAAGCAGGGCCTCGAATGTCGGGTTGCGGTTGTAGGGTCGCTCGCCCACCGATTCCCGCTGTTCGTACAGCGTGCCGATCAGCAGCAAGGCGGCGCTCTTGATGGGCGCGGGCACTGCCACCACAAGCTCAGACGGCAGCATGTTCAAGTAGTCCGCACAGGCGGCGGTGGCCGTGGCAATCAGTCCGGAGATCAGCGCGTCCTCGTCGTCGTGGTCAACGCGAAGGTGCAATTTGGTTTCTG
>JAUYGP010000641.1 GCA_030690515.1 Giesbergeria sp. | reverse complement strand
GCGCACGGCGCCGCCGACGATGTAGGCCTCGAAACCCGCCTGCTTGAGGGTGTGCACCACGTCCACGGCGCGGCGGTCCACCAACTCGGGGTTGATGCCGTGCACCGAGGCGGGGACTTCCTCGCGCTTGCCAAAATGCGGCTTGCCGCGCGAGGTGCCGGGGGTCGATTTGCCCAGCAGTTTGTCGATGAACTTCTTGATCATGGGTGTGGAGTGAACAGGTCGAGTATGCGCCAGCCGCGTTCTTGCGCCAGGGCGCGCAGGCGGGCATCGGGATTGGTGGCAACGGGATGGTCCACTTTTTCGAGCAGCGGCACGTCGTTCATGGAGTCGCTGTAGAAGGTGCTTTCCACATCTCCCCAGGCCAGCCGCCGCTCAGCCAGCCATTGCTCCATGCGCCGCACCTTGCCTTCGCGCATGGTGGGCGTGCCTTCGATTTCACCGGTGTACCAGCCGTCGGGGTCGCGCGCCAGTTGCATGGCCAGCAGTTCGCCTACGCCCAGCGCCTGGGCAATCGGCCGGGTGACGAATTCGTTGGTGGCCGTGACGATGAGCACGGTGTCGCCCGCCTGCTGGTGCTGGCGCAGCAGGGCCAGTGCCTCGGGCCGGATGGCCGGTGCAATCACCTCGCGCATGAACTGCGCATGGGCGGCGGCGGCCGCCTCGGGCCCGTGCTGGCGCACGGATTCGGTGGCAAAACGCACATAGTCGGGTACATCCAGTGTGCCCGCCTGGTAGTCGGCATAGAACGCGTCGTTGCGGCGGGCGAACTCGACCGGGTCGTTCCAGCCGATGCGGATGGTGAACGCACCCCACTCATAGTCAGAGTCGATCGGCAGAAGGGTGTGGTCCAGGTCGAACAGGGTCAGCCGGGGACGATGGGTCTGGGTATCAGTCATTCATTCTTGGTGTGCAATAGGCCAACGGCGGTCGCCGCTGGCGCGACCCAGGACAGCGGCCGCCGTGCAAGGGCCGCCCCGCCGCACGGGCGGCGTCCCCCTTCCCGCGCAGCGAAGCGAGAGAAGGGGGAAGGCGCGCAGCGCCACAGGGGGTTGTGCCTCATTCAGATTCCAGCATGGCCTTGAGCAGCGGGATGGTGATGGCGCGCTGGGTTTGCAGCGCATAGGCGTCGAGTTGACCCAGCAGCTGCATGAGACTACCCAGGTCGCGCGAGAAGCGGCTGAGCATGTAATCCATCACCTCGTCACCGAGGAAGATGCCACGCGCGTCGGCCTCCTGGCGCAGCACGGCACGGCGGGCGGCTTCGTCCAGCGACTGGAGCTGAAACACATGGCCCCAGCCCAGGCGGCTGCGCAGATCGTCACGCAGCGGCAGATCAGCCGGGGGCAAGCTGCCTGCGGCCAGCACCCAGCGCTGCGCGCCGCTGCCCGGGCTGATGGCGTTGACAAACCAGTTGAAGGCTACGGCCTGTTGCGCCGTGGAATACAGGTGCACATCGTCCAGCAGCACGGCAGACCAGCGCTCGTCAAACTCGAGCGGCTCGTGCTGGCTGGCATCCAGCCAGCCCATGCTGGCCCCTTGCTCGCGCAGCGCCGCACGCACCGCCTTGAGCAGGTGCGACTTGCCACTGCCCGCCTCGCCCCACAGGTAGGTGGGCACAGGCGAGCGCGTGGCCTGGCAGCTGCCAGCACCCGCCCACAGGCGCAGGTGCTGCAAGGCGGCTTCATTGGGGCCAGCGAAATAGTTGGTCAGCGTGGGGCCCGTCACCAGGCCGATGTCCAGCGCCAACTGCTTCATGGCTGCAGCCCGCTGTCAGGCTGGTTGGCGCAGGAAGAAAGGACAGGGCAAGACATGGAGGAAAGCGGCAAAACAGGTGGCAATAAATGGGGGACCGGGCCACGCAGCGTGCGCTGCCCGTAAAATCTGCGCAAATTTTAGTCTGCCGCGCACGCTGGCCCGTGCCTTTCCTTGCCATGAGCACTTCTGTCCCCTCTTCCACCCCCCTGTCCTACAAGGACGCTGGCGTTGACATCGTTGCAGGCGACGCCCTGGTCGAACGCATCAAACCGCTGGCCAAAAAGACCATGCGCGAAGGCGTGCTGGCCGGTATTGGCGGTTTTGGCGCCCTGTTCGAGGTGCCCAAACGCTACAAGGAACCGGTGCTGGTCTCCGGCACCGACGGCGTAGGCACCAAGCTCAAGCTGGCGTTTGAATGGAACATGCACGATACCGTGGGCATCGATCTGGTGGCCATGAGTGTGAACGACGTGCTGGTGCAGGGTGCCGAGCCGCTGTTCTTCCTCGACTACTTCGCCTGTGGCAAGCTCGACGTGGACGCCGCCACCGAAGTCATCAAGGGCA
>JAUYGP010000640.1 GCA_030690515.1 Giesbergeria sp. | reverse complement strand
CACCATCAGGTAGAGCAATTCATCACCGTTGTACAGGCGGCCCTGCGCATCCACCATCTGCAATCGGTCCGCATCGCCATCGAGGGCAATGCCGAAGTCCGCATGGTTGGCCCGCACAGCCCGCACCAGGGCATCCGGGTGCGTGGCCCCCACCTCATGGTTGATATTCAGGCCATCAGGCGCACAGCCAATGGCCACCACATCCGCGCCCAGCTCATGGAACACCTTGGGAGCAATGTGGTACGCCGCACCATTCGCCGCATCGACCACAATCTTCAAGCCCTTGAGCGTCAGATCCTGGGCAAAGGTGCTTTTGCAAAATTCGATGTACCGCCCCGCGGCGTCATCGAGCCTACGCGTTTTACCCAGCGAGGCCGAGTCGGCCCACACCGGGGGTTCATCCAGTGCGGCCTCGACCGCCAGCTCCCAGGCATCGGGCAGCTTGGCACCCTGGGCACTGAAAAATTTGATGCCGTTGTCTGGAAAAGCATTGTGGCTGGCCGAAATCACCACACCCAGGCTGGCGCGCTGGGCGCGCGTGAGGTACGCCACGCCCGGTGTGGGCAAAGGCCCCAGCAGCACCACATCCACCCCGGCCGAGTTAAAGCCCGACTCCAGCGCGCTTTCCAGCATGTAGCCCGAAATACGCGTATCTTTGCCGATCAGCACCGTGGGACGGTCTTCGGTCTGGCGCAGCACACGGCCCACGGCATGCGCCAGGCGCAACACAAAATCCGGCGTGATGGGCGCCTGCCCTACCGTGCCACGAATGCCATCGGTTCCAAAATATTTTCTTGTCATGCCCGGGTTCCTGAAGCGCTGGTTCGCTGGGGTTTGAAAACACCCCGACGCACGTACACGCACCTGGGCGGCGCCCCTGAAGATCTGCAAGACTGTGGATGTCACTTCCCACGCCCACAGTCCAACAAGCTCCTAGCGTGACGCCCGGGTATTTTCGCATCCCGTCAAAGCGACATCGCCCTCGCCCATTTCGGTGCCAAGGCGTTGAAGGCTCATCAACGGCTTACTGCTCCGCGTTCTTCATCAAAAATCCAGCACCAGCTTCTGCTCGCCTACGTCCAGACCGGCGCGCGAAAACATACTTTGCGTAATGCCCAGCCACGGCTGACTTTACGGGTTGCTTGCGGATGCAAACGATGGTTTGGCAGACCTCTGCGACGGCGTTGTACAGCAGTGAAATCCACCCTTGAGAAGGTTGCTGCGGTTCAGGGCCGCTCTGATCGCATCGCGGTCCACACAGCCAGCGCCTGCACAGTTTCACGGACATCGTGCACACGAACCACATGCGCACCGCGCTCGACAGCCAAAAGTGCTGCCGCTACGCTGGGCAGCAAACGCTGGTCAACGTCCAGCCCGGTCACCGCTCCCAGAGACGATTTACGGGACCAACCCGCCAGCAGCGGGTAGCCCAGTACAAGCAATTCATCCTGGCGGGCCAGCAGGGCAAAGTTTTGCTCCACGGTTTTGCCAAACCCGATGCCGTAGTCGAGCACAATTCGCTGTCTATCGACCCCCAGCGCTTGTAAATCAAGCGCAGAGCGCTTCAAAAATGAGAGCACCTGCGGAACAGCGTCGCCCTCCATTGGTGCAGACTGCATGGTTTGCGGATCACGGTGCATGTGCATCAGGCAGATACCACATGCGGAATGACCGGCCACCACCTGTGCTGCACCTGTCCGGCGGAGCGCCCAGACATCATTGATGATGTCGATCCCGAGATCCAGCACCTGCTGCATCACCTCGGGTTTGCAGGTATCCACGGAAACCGGCACCCCCAAACGCACCACTTCGCGCACTACGGGCAGCACACGCGCCAGTTCTTCGGCCAAGGACACCGGGGGGCTACCAGGCCGCGTCGACTCTCCGCCAATGTCCAGAATATCGGCCCCATCCCGTACCAATTGCTCACAGTGGCGCAAAGCCTGGCTGACAGTGGAATAGTGCCCACCGTCTGAAAAAGAATCTGGCGTGGCGTTGACGATGCCCATGATCCGGGGCCGCAACAGGTCGATCGCAAAACGGGTGGTGTGCCAGATCATGTGCAGGAATCAAGAAACCAAAAAAAACGGGGCACAAAAGGCCCCGTTTTCACCATCGCTGCCGCTCAGGCCACGGTTGGTGCTGGGTCGGTGCTGACGGCAGGCGTGCCACCCGTGGGGCCATCGCCCGACGGTGGAATGCGCGGCGTCCAGTCCTTGGGCGGGCGCGGTGGCTTGCCCGCCATGATGTCGTCGAGCTGATCGCTATCGATGGTCTCCCATTCGAGCAGGGCCTTGGCCATGGCGTGCATCTTGTCGCTGTTCTCTTCGATGAGCTTGCGCGCCTGGGCGTACTGCTCATCAATGATCTTGCGCACTTCGTCATCCACCTTCTGCATGGTGGATTCGCTCATGGTGGTGGTCTTGGTGACCGAACGGCCCAAGAACACTTCGCCCTCGTTCTCGGCATACACCATGGGGCCGAGCGCATCGGTCATGCCATAGCGTGTGACCATGTCGCGCGCAATGGAAGTGGCGCGCTCGAAGTCGTTACTCGCGCCCGTGGTCATCTGGTGCATGAAAACTTCTTCGGCGATACGACCGCCAAACAGCATGCTGATC
>JAUYGP010000636.1 GCA_030690515.1 Giesbergeria sp. | reverse complement strand
GATGCCCTGGCCGTGCGCTCCCTCGTCGATGGGGTCGACCTGCAGGACGGGCGGCTGCGCGCCACGCTGGGCGGCGACCGGATCGACATCACCGAGTTTCAACTGAAAGGCGGGCGCGGCAGCCGGGCACGCATCGCCGGGCTCAGTGGCAACCGCACGGCGGCCCCCACCGACGGCGGCATCTTGAGCGGCACCGGCCACATCCAGTGGGGCCCTGAAACCGACGGCCTGTCGGGCATCACCATGGACTTCCAGGCCGAGGCCCAGGCCCTGCAGGTGCAGGTGCGCGCCGACCGCCAGCTCAGCGTGTCGGGCCCGGTGCGGGCGCAATGGCAGCAAGGCCAGATCAGCCTGCGCGGGCGACTGACGGCCGACCGCGCCACCATCATCCTGCCCGACGAATCGGCGCCCAGCCTGGGCAGCGATGTCGTGGTGCGCTCGGCCGCCACAGACCGCGCCCAGGCCCAGGCAGCCGCCAAGGCCGGTGCCCGGGCGCAAACCGCCAAGCCGCCCGACATTGCGCTCACCCTGAACCTGGGCAAGGACTTTGCCCTCAGCGGCCACGGCATCACCACCCGGTTGACCGGAGAAATCGACCTGCAGAGCAGCACCACGCCCGGCGCCCCGCCCCGCATCACCGGCGAAGTGCAAACCCAGCAAGGCCGCTACCGCGCCTGGGGCCAGATGCTGGATGTGGAAACCGGCCTGATCCGCTTCAACGGCCCCTACAACAACCCCTCGCTCGACATCCTGGCGCTGCGTCCAAATATCAGCGTGCGCGCAGGCGTGCAGGTCACCGGCAGCGCGCTGGCACCGCGCGTCAAGCTGTACTCGGACCCGGATCTGCCCGACGCCGACAAACTCTCGTGGGTGGTGCTGGGCCGCAGCGCCGCCGGTGGTGGCGCCGAAGCCGCCGTGCTGCAGCAAGCCGCACTGGCCCTGCTGGGCCGGGGCGGCACCAACAACCCCACCGCCAACGCCGCCCGCCGCCTGGGCCTGGACGAAATCGGCTTCAAAGGCCCGGGTACGGGCGACGACGCCACCGGCGCCGCCCTCACGTTTGGCAAGCGCCTGTCCAAGGACCTGTACGTGACCTACGAGCGCAGCCTGTCGGGCACGCTGGGCACGCTCTACATCTTCTACGACCTCAGCCGCCGCCTCACGCTGCGCGGGCAAACCGGCGAGAAAAGCGCGGCAGACCTGATCTACACGGTGCGCTACGACTGAGCCGCAACCAGCCAGGCTCTGTTTTTTGAATGGAATGCCTGATGAGGAACATATCTCCAATGGTCCTCACTCCCTCTCCCCTCGTGGGAGAGGGTTGGGGAGAGGGGGAAACAAGCACAGCGCCCCAAAACACCCCTCTCCCCCCGCCCTCTCCCACAAGGGGAGAGGGGGCCCATCCCGAGCACGGCTATTTGTACCGAGGCGGATGACCGCATCGGAGGCATATCGCCAATCAAGTGAAATTGGCTTCTAACGCCCTACCGGCAAGCGGTGCCAGCTATCAATACCGAAGCACGTCTCCGCGTACAATCCCAGCCTGCCCGCTCCTCGTAGTTCAATGGATAGAACGGATGCCTCCTAAGCGTCAGATACAGGTTCGATTCCTGTCGAGGGGACCAGGCACAACGAGGCCACCCCTCGCCTAGCGCGAAGCCACCAGCAGCTGCACAAACATCTGCACCTTGGGACGGCATTCGTCACTGATGTCGGTGAACTCCAGCCCGGCCACCCAGCGGTCTTTTTCAGCCTTGATCTTCACCACGCGGGCAAACACGCCCACGGCGCGGTACTCCACCAGCGTAAGATCGAACTCCAGCTGCAGCACATGGCCGGGCTCGATCCGTTCGGGCAGCTCCAGCATCAGGCCGTGGTAGCTCATGTCCAGAATCATGGCGTGGATGATGCGGGGCTGTACATCGTCGCCTTGCACCAGCTGGCACAAACAAGGCACACGGGTCCCGGCACGGTGGCTGCGCCGGAACTCCTGGCGCGGCACCTTCAGCTTGCGCGACGGAATGGCCACCAGCTCCCGCAGGCTGACGGGCTGCAGCCGCCCCTTCACATACACCTGCATGGGCGCCGTGGCCGACACCCGGTTCCAGCTGCGCTGGTAGGTTGATTCGCTGATCAGCACCTGCCCGCGCAGGCTGAAGGCCTCGATGCGCGACGCCAGGTTGACCTCTTCGCCAATAACCGTGTATTGCGAAAACAGATCCGAGCCAAAACGCCCGGCCATCACCGTGCCGGTATTGACGCCAATCCCCAGATAGACCTGCGGCAAGCGCTCGCGCAGATGCACCAGGTTCAGGTCCCGCATGGCCAGCTGCATCTCGACCGCGCACACCAGGGCGCGTTCCACATCGTCCTCACGGGCAATGGGCGCGCCAAAGACGACGCGAATGGAATCCCCCAGAAACTGCTCGATGGTGCCCTGGTGGCGCAACACCACTTCGCTCAGCCGCACCAGGCAGCGGTTGAGCGCGGCAATCACCTCGGTAGCAGGCTGAAGCGCCGACATCTCCGTAAAACCGCGCAGGTCGGCCAGCAGCAGGGTGACCTCGCGGGGCTGGGCGTCGGTGCCGCCCCCTGCTGCGGCGTCATTCCCCGCAGTGGCCGTCAGCAGACCCTTGATTTCATCCAGCGCCGCCGCGCCCAGCACGGCCCCGGTTTCGCGCGTAACGATCGCCTGCAGACGGTGCAGAGAATCGTCGATGGTGTCGTTGTGCATGGATAGCGCTCCAAAGGGCCTGCGGCCAAAGCTCTCAGAATAGAGGCGCCGCCTTGGAGTGGTCAAGCACGCAACAGAGAAAACAACACCCACCCGCCGGGCGAGTGCGTCCGGCAAGGCTAAAATACGCGGCTGCCATTCTGGAGACTTGGGTGAGTGGTTTAAACCAGCAGTCTTGAAAACTGCCGACGGGCAACCGTCCGTGAGTTCGAATCTCACAGTCTCCGCCAAACACAAAGCCCCCGCAGGCGATCTGCCGGGGCTTTTTTGTTGCCCGCAGGGGCTCCCCGTGCCGGGGCTGGCGGCGCCCGGCATTCTTCTTGCTTTTGGTTCTGCGATACCTTCGCTTTGCACCAACAAGGAGCCCCCGATGAAAAAACGCACCCTCTTGCACGCTGCGGCCCTGCTGGCCGCCAGCCTCGTCGTCGTCGCGCCTGCGCAGGCCCAAACCGCGCCGATCAAGTTCCAGCTCGACTGGCGTTTTGAAGGGCCTGCCGCCCTGTTCCTGCTGCCGGTGGCCAAGGGATATTTCAAGGCAGCCGGGCTGGATGTGACGGTGGATTCGGGCAACGGTTCGGGCGGGGCGGTGCAGCGGGTGGCTTCGGGCACCTACGACATGGGCTTTGCCGACCTGGCCGCGCTGATGGAGTTCCACGCCAACAACCCCGACGCGCAGAACAAGCCGGTGGCCGTGATGGTGGTCTACAACAACACCCCCGCTTCGGTGATGGCGCTCAAGAAAAGCGGCATCACCCAGCCTGCCGACCTGGAGGGCAAGAAGCTCGGTGCGCCGGTGTTTGACGCCGGGCGCCGCGCCTTTCCCATCTTTGCCAAGGCCAACGGCGTCAAGAACGTGACCTGGACGGCCATGGACCCGCCGCTGCGCGAGACCATGCTGGTGCGCGGCGATGTGGACGCGATCACGGGCTTTACCTTCACCTCGCTGCTCAACCTGGAGGCACGCGGCGCCAAGGCGGCCGATGTGGTGGTGCTGCCCTATGCCGACTACGGCGTGAAGCTGTATGGCAACGTCATCATTGCCTCGCCCAAGCTGGTGAAGGAGAACCCGGCGGCCATCAAGGCGTTTTTGTCGGCCTTCACCAAGGGCGCCAAGGACGTGATGGCCAACCCCGCCGCCGCGATCGAGCATGTGAAGGCGCGCGACGGCATCGTGAACGTGGCGCTGGAGACACGCCGCCTGCAACTGGCCATAGACACCGTCATCAACAGCCCCGACGCGCGTGCCGAAGGCTTTGGGCGCCTGAAGACCGAGCGCCTGGCGCTGATGGCGTCGCAGGTGTCGGACGCCTTCAACACCAAGACGCGCGTGGCGCCCGATGAGGTATGGAACGGCAGCTT
>JAUYGP010000631.1 GCA_030690515.1 Giesbergeria sp. | reverse complement strand
CATGCCGAGATGCTGCAGCGCGGCCTGCGCGAGCCCGGTGACTGGCTGGGCGCCTTGCCGCGTGTGGCGCTGGCCGATGGGGCCCCTGCAGGCAAGCCCGCCGCCTTGTTGCCTGAGCGCCACCTGGGCCTGGTGGCCGCGCACGAACTGCCCGATGCGATGGACCGGTTGGACGCTGCCGCCGATGCGCTGGCCGCGACACCGCTGGGGCAGATGGATGCGACCGATTTGCAGCGCTGGGTGGTGGACTTTCCGGCGCCACCTGCGCCGCAGCCCGTGCCGCCGCTGCTGGCAGGCCGCACCGTGGCCGTGGCACGTGATGCGGCATTCAGCTTCATCTACCCGGCCAATCTTGACACCCTGGCCCAGTTGGGCGCCCAGGTGCAGTTTTTTTCGCCGCTGGCAGGCGACGCCTTGCCGCCGTGCGATGCCGTATGGCTGCCCGGTGGCTACCCTGAACTGCACGCGGCGCAGCTTGCGGCCCACCACGGTTTGCAGAACGACCTGCGCGCGCATTGGGCTGCGGGCAAGCCCTTGTGGGCCGAATGCGGCGGCATGCTGGCGCTGTTCGAGTCCTTGCGCCTGCAGGATGGCCGTGAGCAGGCGATGTGGGGCCTGCTGCCCGGCCAGGCGGCCATGCAGCCGCGCCTGGCGTCGCTGGGGCCGCGGCAAATCAACTTGGCGGGTCAGGTGCTGCGCGGCCACAGTTTTCATTACTCCACTGCCGACTGCAGCGCCCCGGTGCTGGCGCGCAGCAGCCGACCCGGCGGGCAGGACGCCGATGGCGAGCCGCTCTACGCGCATGGCAGCCTGCGTGCCAGCTATTTCCACGCCTGGTTTGCCTCCAACCCGATGGCGGTGGCGCAGTTGTTCGGGCGCGCAGCATGACCCTGTTCATTGCCCGCAGCGAACTCATTCTGGGCGGCCAGAAAAGTGGCAAGTCGCGCCGCGCCGAGGCGCTGGCCGCTGCGTGGCTGGCGGCCAGCCCCGTACACCGCGCGCTGTTTGTTGCTACCGCAGCAGCGGGTGACGAGGAAATGCGCCAGCGCATCGCCCGCCACCAAAGCGACCGCGCCGCGCGCGTGCCGCGCATGCAAACGCTGGAGGAGCCGCGCGATGTGGCTGGCGCGCTGGCGCAGCACAGCGCGCTGGACACCCTCATCGTCGTGGACTGCCTGACGCTGTGGCTGACCCACTGGCTGTTTCAGCACGATGACAAATTTGAACAAAAAGAGGCTCCAGGGCAAGACTGGACTGCGCAAGCAGCTCTCTTTTTCGAAGCAATGGAGAAAGCCCCCGGGCCGGTTGTTCTGGTGGGCAACGAGATCGGCCTGGGGGTCATTCCCCTGGGTCGCGAAGTGCGCGCCTTTGTCGATGCGCTGGGCCTCTTAAACCAGCAGGCGGCGCAGGCCTGCGAGCGTGTGACGCTGATGGTTTCCGGCCTGCCGCTCAACTTGAAAGACACGCTATGAAACCCACGCCCATCAAGCGCATCCTCATCGTGCTGGCGATTTTGCTGGCGCTGGTGCTGGCCATGGCTACGCTGGCGCAAGCAGAGCCCATTCAAGTGGTGGACGACAAAGGTCGAACCGTTACGCTTGCCCACACGCCGCAGCGCATCGTCAGCCTGCTGCCGTCGCTGACCGAGACCGTGTGCGCGCTGGGCGCCTGCGAGCGCCTGGTGGGTGTGGACCGCTATTCCAACTGGCCTGCCAGTGTGGTGCCGCTGCAGGGGGTGGGCGGCGGACTGGACCCGAACATCGAGGCCATCGTGGCGCTGCGTCCCGATGTGGTGTTGATGGCCACCTCATCACGTGCGCAGGCGCGGCTCGAATCGCTGGGTGTGACCGTGGTGGCGCTGGAGCCCAAAACCCATGCCGACGTGCAGCGCGTGCTGGGCAAGGTGGGCCAGGTGCTGGGCGTGCAGGATGCGCAACGGGTCTGGCGCGTCATCGATGCGGGTGTGCAGGCCGCCGCCCAGTCGGTGCCGGCCAGCGCACGCGGCGCGCGCGTGTATTTCGAGGTGAACAGCGGGCCGTATGCGGCGGGGCAGGCGTCGTTCATTGGTGAGACGTTGACACGGCTGGGTGCGGGCAACATCGTCGCCACATCGCTCGGGCCGTTTCCCAAAATCAACCCCGAATTCGTGGTGCGCGCCGACCCGGATCTCATCATGGTGGGCTCCCGCAGTGCCGACGGCCTGGCCACGCGCCCCGGCTGGAGCCAGCTGCGCGCGCTGCGCGAAGGGCGGCTGTGCCGGTTTGACGCAGCGCAGTCCGATGTGCTGATCCGCCCCGGCCCGCGCATGGCCGAAGCAGCGCGCCTGATGGCGGCGTGTCTTACCGACAAAGCGCCCCGACAAGAAGTGCGACGATGAGCGCCGTCATGCCCCTGCCGCCCGTCCCATTGCCCACCTGCGCCAGCGCCGTGCACGCGCAGCGTGGCCGCTGGCTGGCGCTTGTGCTCATCGCTCTGGCGCTGTGCCTGTTCGTACTGGGCACAGCGGTGGGCAGCATGGGGTTTGAAAACCTCTTGCCCGCGCTGTGGAACCCGCAGGGCGACAGCGCGGCGCACGCCATGGCGCAGAAAATTGTCTGGGACATCCGCCTGCCGCGCACCCTGGGCGCGTGGGTAGCGGGCGCGCTGTTGGGTCTCGGGGGCGCGGTCGCGCAGGGGCTGTTTCGCAACCCGCTGGCCGACCCGTACCTGCTGGGCAGCGCCTCGGGCGCCTCGCTGGGCGTGGCCATCGCGCTGGCGCTGATGGGCGGTGGCGCCGGCATGCTGGGCGGGGCGCAAAGCGCCATCACGGTCTCGGTGTATTCCAGCCACTGGCTGGTGCGCCTGGGGCTGACGGGCGCGGCTTTCGTGGGCGCCGTGCTGGCGGTGCTGCTGACACTGGCGCTGGCGCGCGGCGTGCAGCACACGCTGCGCCTGCTGCTGGCGGGCGTGGTGGTGGGCGTGGTGCTGGGGGCGCTCACCTCGCTCATCCTGCTGCTCTCGCCCGATTCGCTGCAGGCCATGCAGGCGTTTTTGCTGGGCTCCACCGGCTTTGTCGGCTGGACGTCGTGCCTGCTGATGGCCGCCGTGTGGCTGCTGTGCTTGGTGGTGGCTTGGCTGCTGGCGCGCGGGTTGGACGGCCTGGCGCTGGGCGAGGCCACGGCGCAAAGCCTGGGGCTGCGGCTGGCGCCGCTGCGCGCCGCGCTGGTGGCGGTACTGGCGCTGGCCACCGGCACGGCCGTGGCGCAGACCGGTTTGATCGCCTTTGTCGGCCTGGCAGCGCCGCATTTGGTGCGCTCCGCCGTGTCGGTGCCGCACGGGCGCTTGATGCTGCTCTCCAGCCTGATGGGTGGCGCGTTGTTGGCCGGAGCTGACTTGCTGGCACGCGGCCTGTTGGCGCCGCAAGAATTGCCTGTGGGCGTGCTCACCGCCGTGCT
>JAUYGP010000629.1 GCA_030690515.1 Giesbergeria sp. | reverse complement strand
GCTCGGGATCGAGGTCGACATAGATGTCGTTTTCCACCACCACGAAATCGTACTTTTCGGCCAGTTGAAGCAGCCGGTACAGGTGCGCCACCTGGGCCGTTGAGCCGGTCGGGCTTTGCAGCCGGGGTTGGGTGAAAAACACTTTGGGACGGTGCTGCTGGATGCGCGCTTCCAGCGTCTCCAGGTCGTAGCCGGTGGCGGTGCGCGGCGCACCTACCAGTTGCGCCCCCAAAAAACGCAGCGACGACAACAGATTGGCATAACCCGGCTCATCCACCAACACGGCATCGCCCGCACGCACCAGCTGGCGTGCCACCAGGTCCATGGCCTGGCTCGAACCCTGCGTCAGCAACACCTGCTCGGCCGTGACCACCACCTCGTGCTCTGCGAGCAAGTCGCGCACCAATTGGCGCAGCGGCAGGTAGCCTTTGGGTTCGCCATAGCCTCCGAGGTCTACATCTTCGGCCGCCAGCGCCCGCAGGCCGCGGCGCACGCCCTCGGAAAAGAGCCAGTCCCCCGGCAGCCAGCCGCAGCCCGGCTTGAGACGCAGCGCCCGGTTCTCGAAAATGCGCTGCATGTACCACATCGAATCAAAGCTGTACTGCCCCGCCGTGCCCGGCGTGGCCTGCGCCGTATCCGCGCGTCGGCGCACAAAGAACCCCGAATGCGGGCGCGAGACAAAATACCCTTGGGCTACCAAGCGGTCATAAGCATCGACCACGGTGTACACGCTTACGCCGTGGGCATGGGCAAACTGCCGGATCGAGGGCAGCTTGGCTCCGGCACGCAGCGTGCCCTCTTCGACCAGTTGCCGAAAGCCTTCCACCACCTGGAGAACCAGCGGCGTCGAAGCTTGGGGATTGAGTGAAAACATGGGTTACCAGACAGTGCCCCGCAACCAAGGGTTTGTCTGTACAGGTCGTCTGCACAGCACAGTGCATTCCTGCGGGCGGGGTATCTGTATATGTTAGCCGCGCAGAGGGACTCCTACAGTGGCGCGACGATCAGAAACTCTTGCCATTTCCACCGAAGGACCCCATGCACCGCGATCCCCATCTCAACAACGCTGCCCTTTTTGCCCGCCGCGAGGCCGCCATTCCTCGGGGTGTTGGCCACTCGCACCCCATCTTCATTGACCGTGGCGAGAACGCCGAGATCTGGGATGTGGAAGGCCGCCGCTATATCGATTTTGCTGGAGGCATTGCCGTACTCAACACCGGTCACCGCCATCCTGCCGTCATCCAGGCCGTCAAGGATCAGCTCGACCGCTACACCCACACCTGCTTTCAGGTGCTGGCCTACGAGCCCTATGTGGAACTGGCCGAACGCCTCAACGCCAAGGCGCCGGGACACTTTGCCAAGAAGACGCTGTTTCTGACCACGGGCGCTGAAGCGGTGGAAAACGCCGTGAAGATTGCCCGCGCCCACACCGGGCGCCCCGGCGTGATTGCCTTCACCGGCGGCTACCACGGCCGCACGATGATGACCCTGGGCCTGACCGGCAAGGTTGCCCCCTACAAAACCGGCTTTGGCCCCTTTCCGGCAGAGATTTTTCATGCACGCTTTCCCAACGAACTGCACGGCGTCAGCGTTCAGGACGCCATCGACTCACTCGAAGCCCTGTTCAAGAACGACATCGAACCCAACCGCGTGGCAGCCATCATCATCGAGCCCGTGCAGGGCGAAGGCGGTTTTAACACCGCGCCCACAGCGCTTTTGCAGCATCTGCGTACCCTCTGCGACCAGCACGGCATCCTGCTCATAGCCGACGAAGTACAGACCGGCGCCGGGCGCACCGGAAAGTGGTTTGCCATCGAGCACAGCGGCGTGGCACCCGACCTCATCACCATGGCCAAGTCGATGGCGGGCGGCTTCCCGATCTCTGCCGTAGTGGGCCGCGCCGACGTGATGGATGCCCCCGCGCCCGGCGGCCTGGGCGGCACCTATGCCGGTAGCCCGCTGGCCTGCGCTGCCGCCTTGGCGGTGCTGGACGTGTTTGAGAAAGAAAATTTGCTGCAGCGCGCCGGAGATGTGGGCCAGCACCTGATGTCCAACCTGCAGGCCCTGGCCCAAAACCACCGCTGCATTGCCCAGGTGCGCGGCCTGGGCGCCATGGTGGCCATGGAACTGTGCAAGGACGGCAACCCGCACCAGCCCGACGCCGCACTGGCCAAGGCACTCTCGACTGAAGCCGCCAGGCGTGGCCTGATCCTGCTCACCTGCGGCACCTATGGCAACGTGATCCGCATCCTGGTGCCACTGACGGCCAGCGATGCACTGCTGGACGAGGGCTTGTCCATCATTGCCGCGTCGCTGGAGGCAGCCGAAGCCGCTGCCTGAACGGTTACCACCGCAAGCCCAACGGCCCGTCGCTGTGCAGACAGCTCCGGGCCATTTGTGCTTGTGAGGCACGCTGGATTGACCACTGCAGACAGCGCACAAGACCCGCATAAGAAATGCGCCCTGTACACACACGGCATCCAAGGGTTTCTATGTACAGGCATGGAGCACAACACAGTGCACTTGTGTTTGCCTGCATCTGTATATGTTGCCGGACCGTTGCACGCACTACAGTTCATTCACACCACCTGAGACAAAGCACAAGCTCCATGGACCATACCAACGCCTTGGTGACCTTTTCCGGCATCCAGAAAACCTACGATGGCAGCACGCTGGTCGTGCGCGACCTGAACCTGGACATCCAGCGCGGCGAATTCCTCTCGCTGCTGGGCCCCTCTGGCTCGGGCAAGACCACCACGCTGATGATGCTAGCCGGGTTCGAATCCCCCACGGCGGGAGAAATTTTTCTGAACGGCGTGCCCATCACGCGCACGCCGCCACACAAGCGCAACTTTGGCATGGTGTTCCAAAACTACGCGCTATTTCCGCACATGACGGTGGCGCAGAACATTGCCTACCCGCTCACCGTGCGCAAGCTAGGTGCCAGCGACCGCGAAACCAAGGTCAAGCGCGCGCTGGACATGGTGCAGATGGGCGCCATGGGAGCGCGCTACCCCGCGCAGCTCTCGGGCGGCCAGCAGCAGCGCGTGGCGCTGGCGCGCGCCCTGGTATTCGACCCGCAACTGGTGCTGATGGACGAGCCGCTGGGCGCCCTAGACAAGCAATTGCGCGAGCATATGCAGCTCGAACTCAAGGCTCTGCACCGGCGTCTGGGAGTAACCTTTGTCTACGTCACGCACGACCAATCCGAGGCGCTCACCATGTCTGACCGGGTGGCCGTTTTCAGCGAAGGCGTCATCCAGCAGATCGACCCGGTGGACTGCCTGTACGAGACGCCGGCCAACCGCTTCGTGGCTAGTTTTGTGGGCGACAACTCGGTGCTTGACGGCCGGGTTGTGCAAACCACAGGCCCGCATTGCGAAGTAGCCATGGCCGATGGCACGCGGCTCTCAGGCGTCAACGTCAACCATGCCAATGTGGGCGACACCGTGCAGTGCAGTGTGCGCCCCGAGCGCATCGGCCTGTTGCAGGGCACCGCGCCTACGGGCAATAGCCTTCAAGCCGCCGTAGCCGATGTGATCTATTTTGGAGACCACCTGCGCCTGCGCTGCCAGGCAGGGGGCCAGCCCGAGATCAGTGTCAAGCTGCCGCTGCAACACGCGGGCACGCTGCATGCCGGTGATTCAATCGCCCTGCACATCCCGCCAGAGCACCTGCGCATCTACCGTTGACCTAGCCACACCCGGTTTCCCCGGTCCCCCGCTTGCATACCCATACCTACAGGAGACAATCCCCATGCAAATCAAACCCGTCCTGCTTGCTGTTGCCGCACTGACTGCGCTGCCCGCACTGGCCCAAAACACGCTCACCGTGGTGAACTTTGGCGGTGCCAACGGCGCAGCCCAGAAGAAAGCCTATTTCGAACCCTACGAAAAATCGGGCGGCAAAATCATTCCGGTCGAATACACCGGCGAGCAGGCCAAGGTCAAGGCCATGGTCGAAGCCAAGAACGTAACCTGGGATGTGGTCGAGGTCGAAAGCCCAGACGTCAACCGCGGTTGCGACGAGGGTCTGTTTGAACGCATCGACTGGAGCAAGATCGGCAACAAGGCCGACTTCCAGAAAGCCGCCGTGCACGAGTGCGGCGTGGGTACGTTTGTTTGGTCTACCGTGCTGGCCTATGACGGCGACAAGCTCAAAAACGCACCTACCAGCTGGGCCGATTTCTGGGATATGAAGAAATTTCCAGGCAAGCGCGCCCTGCGCAAGGGTGCTCGCTACAACCTCGAATTTGCACTGATGGCTGACGGCGTGCCGCCTGCCGAGGTGTACAAAGTGCTGGCCACCAAGGACGGGGCCGAACGGGCCTTCAAGAAGCTGACCG
>JAUYGP010000627.1 GCA_030690515.1 Giesbergeria sp. | reverse complement strand
TGCAACACGCAGCGGTCGGTAGGTTTCTCGGTGGCAACGGACGTTTCGGGCCAGACCATGGCCGCAGTGGTCACGGACATGCAGGCAGACCCCAGCAGCAACGTGATCAACAACGGCGTTTCGACGTCCGAGCTCTTGTCTGCACTGGGATCTGCGGCGTTTCCTGCGGATGCCTCGGTGAAGTCCCGAACCAACTTCAATCTCACACGCCTTATCTCCATCAGCAACATCAACACCGACATCTGGGGCGCATCCATCACCAAACTGGAGCAGGTGGTGGCCCTCTACCCCCTGTCCAAGGTGAACGTAGCTGCGAACACAGGCACCCTGAGCCTTGGACTGGGTAGCAGCGCGACAACGAGCCTGCGGGTTGCCTTCGGCGACGCGACCAGCTTAACCACCGGCACCGCCTATTTCTATGAGTGTGATCTGAACGAAGCACAGACCGCCATCTCCAACTGCGGCGCGACGCAGACCGGCACCTGGAGCATTGACACCGTAAACGGGGCCCGCGTGCTGCGCTTTGCGGGGCACACGGAAACCGTGATGTCCTACACCCGCGTGTTTTCGGAAGTGAACGGGCTTCTGGGTACCAGCATCAACAGCCCTCGGGTTTTTACAGTCAGAGAAGCCAAGGGCTCGCTGACGTTCAGTCAGTCCAGCCCAAAGCGCCTCAACAGCACCGCGTGGTCAGCCCTTTCAAGCCAGCTTGGTATTTGATTTAATCTTGGGCAATACGCCCCCCGAGAATTTTTTTGGAGTCATGTCATGACAGCATCATTTCTCTTTCGTAACTGCAAGGCGATCGGTGGAATCGTTCTTTTGACAATCGCAACTGCAGGCGTGGCTTGCGCCCAGAGCCCTGCAGCCGCTGGTGTGCTGACAGAGTTTCCTGCCGACACACAGCCACTCAACCGCAAGGCTATCGAAGAGCGTTTGAGCGGCCAGGTTTACACCGGCACCAACGCCGCCGGAATCCAGTGGCGCGCTGAGTACAAAGATTCTGGTTATGTGTTTCTTAACATAGCCAACGGCGCGCGCGACAGCGGAACATGGCGGGCCGAAGAAGGCCGGGTATGTATCGAATACCGCGGCACGTTTCCATCCGGCTGCAGCGAACTGCGGGCCAACTCCGAGGCACTTTACGCGAAACGCGACAATTCCGCTGCTGTGATAGTGATGCGAAAGCAGTAGTGGGTCCAGCGCCGCAGCCCAATGGGTTGCGCGCTTTGATCAAGCTGAAGTGGCCGCTTCGGACTGCTCTGCAGCGCACCGACCGGCAGTAGCGCCGCACGCATGGCAAAACTTGGCGAACGCGCTTTTGCGCGTGCCGCAGGGGCCACAGCGGTCAAACAAGCCGATGCCGCAATGCGGGCAAAAATCAGTCTTGCCATCCTTCAAGTCCACCGGGCGCTCGCAACCGGGGCACACGTTCTTGGCCAGACGCGCCAGGGCCACGTCGTAGCTAAGCTCATTGCGGCGCTCCTGGTCGGGCATGGATTCGGCCTGCTTTTGTCGCTCCAGGTAGCGGTTCAGCGCAAGGATGGCGTAGCGCCCGACCAGCGCCGTCACGCCAATGCCCACCACGTAGCGTACATAGCCGCCATAGCTGGGCAGGTAGGGCACCAGTTCAACGAAGAACGCAAACAGCGCGAAGAAGATGAAGCCCCAGACAAAGGGCCAGTAGGTGCCCTTGCGCTTTTTGACGAACAGCCAGGCGGCAATGGCCAGCAGCGGCAGCGTGAGCGCCAGACGGTACAGAAACACGCGCAGCTCAACCTTGCGGCGCTCGGTGTGCAGTGTCTCGTAGGCCCCTGATTCCATCTGGCCCAGGCGCTGCTGCGCCGCTGCTGCGGCCTGGCGCGCATCCAGTGCGGCCTGCTGCTGCTGCTCCACCGCCTTCTGGGTGCTTCGCTCGGCCTGTTTGAGTGCATCGAGTGCCCTGGTGCGCGCCAGCACCTCGGGGTCGTGCTCTGCCCGCTGCGTTACGCTGCGGGCCGCCAGCCAGTTGCTGAAGGTTTCCCGCTCGGCAGCGCTTTCGTTGCGCGCCTTGTTGCGCTGCAATTGCGCCTGCTCCAGCGCGGTTTGGGCGTCCTGCTCAGCCTGGCGCGCCTCTTTCACCTGCGCGCGCAGTGCCTGGGCGGCGGGCCGGTCCAGAAAGTCGTCCAGCGCCAGCGGGGTTTCCACCTTGGGCAAGTCCCCCACCACCGTGCCACCCAGGCCGATCAGGAAGCTGGCAAACACCAACGCCACCAGCCACAAGCCGCGGCGAAACCATTTTTCCGACAGTCGCAAGGATTTGCTCATGTTGTTCTCTTGGAATTAGTAACTATTGAATTGATAGCTTAAAGCGCTTTACCATAAAGCGCTAGAGGCCATTTTTACCGTGAATCCAGACGCAGCACGACAGGTGCCGATGCCAGCTGCGCACGCTGCAGCCAGGCCAGCACCGAATCCACAGTGACCGTTTCGATACGGTCGGCAAAGCGCTTGTCACTCGGGTGGTCGTCAAAGGCGATGTTGGCCGAGCACACACGGCCGCCCAGCCGCGTGAGGGCACCAATCTTGAGCACGCTGGGTTCATAGCCTTTGAACTGTAGCCAGGCCTGCGCCTGATCGCGCGTGCGCACGCTGGCGGGCTCCATGGCGACGGCCAGGGTTTCCAGCGCCCACTGGTTCGATTGCTGGTATTTGCGCCCCCACACATAGCTCACCATGCTGTAGGGCGGATACTGCAGGGCGCGGGCGCGCTGCCGGTCCTGCAACACAGGCAGCAGGCGTTGCTGCACCTCAGGGGTAGGTACGGCCCACACAGCCTCGTAGCGCCAAAGGTCGTCCAGGAAGAACTCGCCCAGCCCCTGGCGGTACAAGTGCCCCACGGCCGTGCCGCACTCGTTGAGCTTGTGTACCACGCGCCAGGGGCCTTCAGTGGTGCGGTAGGCCCAGCCCAGGTGCGAGTAGCGCAGACCATATTTACCCAGGTCTTGCCCGGCACGGCCCAGCACCACCACACGAGAGCCGCTGCGAGCAAATTCGGCATCCAGCGCGGCGGCGGTCTGCTGCGCCAGTTGCATGCCACGCTCGATGAGCTGCGGCGTGGGTTTGTGCGCCTCACAAGAGCGGCCGGCATGGGCCGGTGCAGCGGCCAGCGCCACGGCGGCTGCGATAAAGAAAACCGCCAGGGCGGTGCGCCGCCACGTGTTTGGATAAAGCATCGTGCGGCTCCTTAGAGGCGTTCGTTGTGCAGCAGGGCCTGGCCCAGGGCATTGGGAATAAAGGCCAGCACCTCGCCCGCCACCGACAGCACGACACCCGTGCCGATCACGCTGCAAGCCACCACCGTGCCAACGCCATGGGCCGATGCGGCCACACCACGCCCCACGACTTCGATGCTGACCTGTGCGCCATCCGAAGCCCGTTCGAGCAGGTACACCGTGCCAGTCGCGGAGGCTTCGACCGTTTTCACGGTGAGCACTGCACCCGCTACCGACAGAGCGACCGGCAGCGCCAACACCGCGCCAGACGCTGCCGCGCCGACCGAGGCCGTGCCCACCACCGACGCCACGGGCAACAGAGAGAGCGCAGCCGAGGCCTCGCTCTGGGCTTGTGCGGGCGTTGCGACCAGGGCGCAGGCCAAGCCCGTGGCCGCCAGCAGGCGCACCAGATGTTTGTGGAAAATTGCAGTCATGGAAGTCTCCGCGTCAGTAAGGGTTGTGGCGTTCATTCGGTGGTGTGGGCCATGCTGGCTTCGCGGCGGCCTTGCAAGCGGGCTTCCAGCAGGTCGGCCTCGTGGCGGTCACGCAGCATCTTGGCCAGCGTGAAGGCAGTAGTGATGAGGTAGAGCCAACCCACGCCGAGGAAGGCCTTGTAGGTCACGTTGATCGCCATGCCCAGCAGGCCCCAGCCTGTCAGGCCCATGGCCACGGCAAAGCCACCCCAGACGACCAGCTTCCACATCGGCACATCTTTCGCCCCCTGGCGGCTGCCCTCGTTGTCACGCACGAACTTGGCCAGCACAAACGCGGTAGACAGGCAGAACACATAGCCCATCACCATGAACACCTGCTCCAAGGGCTCGCCGGGCAGCCAGGCCAGGCCCACGGCACACAGAAACACGGCGATGCCGAAGGAGACCCACACCTGGAATTGCCAGGCACGGCTGTCACGCGGGACGATGCGGGAAGAAGAGGACATTGCGGTAGAGGCCCTGGGGCCGTGGTTAAACATGGACCGCATGGTGCCGCCCGTCGGCCCTGTTGTCTGCTTTGGTATGCCAAAGCGGCGCATGCAGAGCACTGGGGTATCGATTTTTGATACTTTTTGCAGCCCAGAGCACAAAATCCCCTGACCGCCGCCGGTCGGCGCCTGCGCGACACCCCTGCCCCGCGCAGGTCTTCCACAATGCCCTTTGATGCCGCGCCAGCCCCCCTGGAACCACGTACCCAAGAAAGAGACACCCCATGACCAAACCCTTCGATCTCGTCGTCCACGGCGCCACCGGCTTCACGGGCCGCCTGGTGGTTGAATATTTGCTGCAGCGCTACCCCGCAGGCAGCGGCCTGCGCTGGGCCATGGGCGGGCGCAATGCCGAAAAACTCGCCGCCGTGCGCGACGAAGTGGGCGCCCCCGCCGACACGCCGCTCGTCGTCACCGACACCAGCAACCCCGCCAGCCTGCAGGCGCTGATGGACCAGACCCGTCTGGTACTGACCACCGTGGGCCCCTACCAGCTCTATGGCAACGAACTGGTGGCCGCCTGCGCTGCTGCCGGGGTCGATTACGTGGACCTGTGCGGCGAGCCCGCCTGGATGCGCCACATGATCGACGCACACGAGGCCACGGCCCAAGCCAGCGGCGCACGCATCGTGTTCTCGTGCGGCTTCGACTCGATCCCGTTCGACCTGGGCGTGTTCATGCTGCAAAACGAAATGAAAACGCGCTTTGGCCACCCTGCCAGCCGCGTGCGCGGCCGAGTGCGCAAAATGAAAGGCACTTTCTCGGGCGGCACCGCAGCCAGCCTCAAGGCGACCATGGCCGCCGCAGCCACCGAGCCCGGCGTACTGGACCTGCTGCGCAACCCCTTCTCGCTCACCCCCGGCTTTGAAGGCCCGCGCCAGCCCTCGGGTGCCAAGCCCATGGTGGACGAGGCGCTGAACCTGTGGGTGGCCCCCTTTGTGATGGCCGCCATCAACACGCGCAACGTGCACCGCTCCAACTTTCTGCTGCAGCACGCCTACGGCCAGGACTTTGTGTACGACGAAATGCTCATCACCGGCCCCGGCGAAAAAGGCGAAGCGATCGCCAACGCGGTGGCAGGCGACAAGTCGCTGGGCTCCGACAAAGGCCCGAAGCCCGGCGAAGGCCCCTCGCGCGAAGAGCGCGAAAACGGCTTTTACGACGTACTGTTTCTCGGCCAGGATGCCGCGGGCAACACCTTGCGCGTGGGCGTGAAGGGCGACCGCGACCCGGGCTATGGCTCCACCTCCAAAATGATCACCGAGGCCGCCGTGTGCCTGCTGGAGAACCGCTCCACGCCGGGCGGCATCTGGACCACGGCCCCCGCGCTGGGCCAGGCGCTGATCGACCAGCTGCAGGCCAACGCGGGGCTGACATTCGCCGTCGAGGCAGACTGAAGACACGACTGCGACACTGATGGGATTCAAGCCTCCAGCAGCCGTGCCACCCGTGCCTGCAGCAGCTCGGGCTGCACCTCGGCCGGGGCCACAGGGGCGCCCACGTTCAGGCCCACGCGGCTGAACATGCCGCGACGAAACGGCCGCACCATGGCGCCCCCGCGCTCGATGCGGCTGAAATACGAACCCCACAGGTTGGTCAGCGCCATCGGGATCACGGGCGTGTCGATACCGTCGCTGCGGGCCCGCTCCAGGATCTTCACGATGCCGCCCTTGAACTGCTGCAGCCGCCCGTCCTGCGTGATGCCGCCTTCGGGGAAGATGGCCAGCAAGTCACCGTCGCGCAGCACCTGCGCGGCCCGCTCGAACGCAGCTTCGTACGTGGCAGGGTCTTCCTTGTAGGGCGCGATCGGAATGGCCTTGGCCAGCCGGAACAGCGCGCCCAGCACGGGAACGCGGAAGATGCGGTGGTCCATCACGAAGTAGATGGGCCGGGGGCTGGCCGCCATCAGCAGCACGGCGTCGACAAAGCTCACATGGTTGCAGGCCAGAATGGCCGCGCCCTGCACCGGCAGGTTCTCGTCGCCCTGCACCTTGAACCGGTACACCAGACGCGAGAGCACCCAGGCCACGAAGCGCAACAGGTATTCGGGCACCAGCAGGAAGATGTAGGCCGCCACCACGGCATTAGCCAGGCCGGTGAACAGAAAGATCTGCGGCACCGTGAAGCCCGCACCCAGCAAGGCTCCGGCAATCACCGAACTGGCGATCATGAACAGCGCGTTCAGGATGTTGTTGGCCGCAATGATGCGCGCGCGGTGCGTGGGCTGGGCGCGCATCTGGATCAGGGCGTACATGGGCACGCTGTACAGGCCGGCAAACAGGCTCAGCAGCGCCAGGTCGAGCATCACGCGCCAATGCGCGCCCTGGTCCAGAAAGGCCGACAGGCCCATGATTTCGGCC
>JAUYGP010000623.1 GCA_030690515.1 Giesbergeria sp. | reverse complement strand
ATCGCCGTCTCTGGCGTCAAACCACCCGCCGCGCGAGAAACGAGGCGCATCAAACCGCCGTCGCGACCATGACCCACCGAAACAACTTGATCACGCAGTAAATGGTTGATGACCAGCGTGTCATGCGCACCGCCCGTGGCGTGCAATTGAAGTGCCAGAGTCTGCAAGTCCGCTTCACACAGCCTGGCCCAGCGCAACAGCGTGCAGTCCGGCCCAATACGGTGCAGTCGGTGGGCAATAAGTCCAAAATTCATGGTGAACTCCAAAAAAGCGTTATGGGCAATGTACCTTCAATTGCAAAACAGCCCGGATCACCATCATCCATGTTCCTGCCGGATCATGGGTGTCTGAATCAGCACAGCTTGATCTGGCCGTGCGGGTAAACCCTCTCCAGTTCAGTGGAATATCTGTTTGATAATTTGGTTAATTGGTCAGACCAATTGACCTTTTAACCAAATTTCACACATGCCGTTTCAACCCATCGAGCCCCGTCGTCTGTACCGTCAGATCGCCGACCAGTTGCGCCAGCTCATTCAGAGCGGCGAATTCGCAATGGGGACCCGATTACCTCCCGAGCGGGATCTCGCGGCCAAGATGGGTGTTTCGCGGCCGTCTGTGCGCGAAGCGCTGATTGCGCTGGAGGTCGAGGGCCTGATCGAAGTGCGCATGGGTTCCGGTATTTTTGTGATCGGCCGTGAATCTGTGCGGATGCTCGACAACGCGCCCGGTCCGCTTGAAATCATCCGCGCCCGCAAACTCATTGAAGGTGAACTGGCCGCTGCGGCTGCCCGCAGTAAAGACCGTAGCTTGGTTGGCGACCTGAATGAATCCTTGCGTGAGATGGAGCGCGACATTGCCGCACGCACGCTTCCCATCCATGGTGACCGCAGTTTTCACATCCGTATCGCCCAGGCCAGCGACAACAGCGTGCTCCAGGCCGTGGTGACACAGCTTTTTGATGAGCGCAACAGCCCACTGTCTGCCCAGCTCGGAAGCCACTTTGAACGCGAAGCCACTTGGATGCAGGCGGTGGATGAGCACCGTACCGTGATTGAAGCCATCGCCTTGCATGACCCCGAGAAAGCCCGCATGGCGATGGGTGTCCACCTGGATCGGTCCCACCAACGCTTCTCGGCCGGTTGGACCACGCCGGGCAAGTCCAACTGAGGAATCCAGGAACATGAACCGATCAGCCAATCGAAAGCGGCCTTCGATTTGGTTTTGGACCGAGGCCGCAGTACCAAGGTGCAGCTGATTCCCGGCTAACACCGCATTCACAACAACAGGAGACAAACCATGAAATTCCAACGTATGACCCTGGCCCTGGCCGCGAGCCTGGTGGTGGCAGCCCCTGCCTTCGCACAGACCAAGCTCAAGTGGGCCCACGTCTATGAGACTTCCGAGCCCTTTCATACCGCATCGGTATGGGCGGCTGAAGAAATCAAGAAACGCAGCGCTGGGCGCTACCAAATCGACGTGTACCCGGCGTCGCAGTTGGGCAAGGAAAACGACATCAACCAGGGCCTGAGCCTGGGTACGGTGGACATCATCATCTCGGGCTCCAGCTTTGCCGCCAAGGCCTTCCCGCGCATCGGTGTGACGTACTACCCCTACACCTTCCGCGACGTGGACCACCTGCTGGCCTACACCAAGAGCGACATCTACAAGGAACTGTCTGCAGGTTACGAGCAAAAGAGTGGCAACGAGATCATTGCCACCACCTACTACGGCACACGCCATACCACCAGCAACAGGCCGATCACCAAGTGCGCCGACATGAAGGGCCTGAAGATGCGCGTGCCCGACGTGCCGGCCTACCTGGCGATGCCGCGTGCCTGCGGTGCCAACACCTCGCCCATTGCGTTTGCCGAGGTCTACCTGGCGCTGCAGAACGGCACGGTCGAAGCGCAGGAAAACCCGCTGCCCACCATTGAGGCCAAGAAGTTTTATGAAGTTCAAAAACACATTGTGCTGACCGGTCACATCGTCGATCACCTCAACACCGTGGTGGCGGGCGGCCTGTGGAAGAAGCTGTCTGACGCCGACAAGAAGATGTTCACCGAGGTGACACAGGAAGCCGCTGCCAAGGCATCGAAAGAAGTGGCCGCGCGCGAAAACCAGTTGGCCGCCGTGTTCCGCGGCAAAGGCGTGAGCGTGACCGCGGTGAACACCGGCGAGTTCCGCGACACGGTGCTGAAGAACGTGTCCTTCGAACAGTTTGGCTACCAGAAGGCCGACTGGGACCGCATCCAGGCTGTCAAGTAAGGCGAGCCGGCATGTCATTTCAAAGCGCTCTGCCCACTGTGGGTGGCGCAGCACAGTCGCACCCGGTCGAGTCCAGTGCAGAAGCGCTGGTGGCCAGCTTTGCAGAGGCCGACCAGCATAAGGTCGACCTCTCGGGCTACGCCATCGAAGACTGGATCTGCCTGGGCTTCTTCTGGACCATGGCCAGCCTGGTGTTTCTGCAGTTCTTCAGCCGCTATGTGTTGAACGACTCGTTTGCCTGGACCGAAGAGCTGGCCGTGTACTGCCTGATGCCGGTCGTCTTCATCGGTGCGTCCATGTGCGTGCGGCGAGCGCGACACATCCAGGTCAACCTGGTGTACAGCCACTTGCCGACCTCGGCCGGCCGGGTCCTGTCCACTGCGGTGGACCTGGTGGCCATCGCCTTCTACGGCTACGCCAGCTGGCTGGTGGCGCGCTACGCGCTGGCGGTGGACAACGAACCCATGACCACCATCAACTGGAACAAGAGCTATGTCTACTGGCTGGCCTTTGCCGGCTTTGCCCTGATGACGGTGCGCGGCGTGCAGGTGGCCGTGAACAACTGGCGGCGCGGCTTCTCGCCGCTGCAGAATCCCGGCTTCTTTGACGGCTCGACCGACTGAACGGACCCCCATGCTGATTCTGATTCTTTCCTTCGTGGGGCTGATGCTCTGTGGTCTGCCGGTGGCGGTGGCCATGGCGGGCGGCTCGCTGATCTATATCCTGGTCTCGGGCAGCGTGCCCGACATCGTGCTGGCGCAGCGCATGATCTCCGGTATCGAGTCCTTCCCGCTGCTGGCGGTGCCCTTCTTTATCCTGGCGGGCAACCTGATGAACATCGCCGGCATCACCGGGCGCATCTACAACTTTGCGATCGCTCTGGTGGGCTGGATGAAAGGTGGCCTGGGGCAGGTCAACATCATCGGCTCGGTGATCTTCTCGGGCATGTCGGGCACGGCCATTGCCGACGCGGCGGGCCTGGGCTCGATCGAGATCAAGGCCATGAAAGACCACGGCTATTCCACCGAATTCGCGGTCGGCGTGACCGCCGCCTCGTCCACGCTGGGACCGATCTTTCCGCCGTCCTTGCCCTTCGTGATCTACGGCATGATGGCCAACGTCTCCATCGGCGCGCTGTTTGTGGCGGGCATCCTGCCGGGCCTGTTCCTGACCGGGCTGATGATGCTCACGGTGACCTATTTCGCACGCCGCAACGGCTGGGGTGGCGACGTGGCTTTCCACTGGGGGCGCCTGGGCCGCGCCGCGCTGGAGATCCTGGTCGTGCTGGCCTTCCCCATGGCCGTGTGGCTGGCGGTGAAAGCCGGGGTCTCGGCGAACGTGGCTGCCGTCACTGCGTTTGCGGCGCTGCTGCTGCTGGACTGGCGCTTCAACTTCTCCGCCGTGCTGGCGCTGATGGCGCCGGTGATCCTGATCGGCGGCATGACCATGGGCTGGTTCACGCCGACCGAAGCCGCCGTGGCCGCGGTGCTCTGGGCTTTGTTCCTGGGCCTGGTGCGCTACCGCACCATGACCCTAAAGACACTGGCGCAAGCCACCTTCGACACCATCGAGACCACGGCCTCGGTGCTGTTCATCGTTACCGCCGCGTCCATCTTTGCCTGGTTGCTCACCACCACGCAGGCCGCGCAGGCCCTGGCCGACTGGATCCTCTCCATCACCAGCAACAAGTGGGTGTTCCTGCTGCTGGCCAACCTGCTGATCCTGTTCGTAGGCTGCTTCATCGACACCATCGCCGCCATCACCATCCTGGTGCCCATCCTGCTGCCGATCGTGCTCAAGCTGGGCATCGACCCGATCCAGTTCGGCCTCATCGTGACGCTGAACCTGATGATCGGCCTGATGACCCCGCCGCTGGGCATGGTGCTGTTTGTGCTGGCGCGCATTTCCAAGCTCTCGGTGGAGCGCGCCACCATGGCCATCATGCCCTGGCTGATTCCGCTGGTGGTGGGGCTCGTCGCCATCACCTACATCCCGGCGCTGACGCTGTGGTTGCCGCAGCAAATGGGCCTGATCAAGTGAAGCGGAGGGAAGCACCATGAGCCAACGCCTTGCCGGAAAAGCCGCTCTCCTGCGCGCCGCAGACCAGGGCATCAGCCACGCCACCGCGCTGGCCTTTCTCAAAGAAGGGGCGCGCGGCATCGCCACCGGAACCGCCCAGACCATCGACGGCGACTGGTCCAACTAATTTCTTCCTCCCACAGTGAACTTCCCATGAAACTTCTTCGTATTGGCGCCAAGGGCGCTGAAAAACCCGCCCTGATCGACCCCTCTGGCCGCACACGCGACCTGTCTGGCGTGCTGCCCGACATCAGCGCGCAGGGGCTGCAACCCGCCAGCCTCGCCCGGCTGCGTGCGCTCGACCCTGAAACGCTGCCGTTGTTGCCCGACACCGCGCGCATCGGCTTGCCATGGACGGGCTGCGGCAAGTTCATCTGCGTGGGCCTGAACTACGCCGACCACGCAGCGGAGTCCGGCATGGCGATTCCCGCCGAGCCGGTGTTGTTCACCAAGCACACCAGCACCATGATCGGCTGCAACGACCCGGTGGTGATCCCGCAGGGCTCGGTCAAGACCGATTGGGAGGTTGAGCTCGGTGTCGTGATCGGAACCACCGCGCGCTACGTGAGCGAAGCCGACGCGCTGAACCATGTGGCGGGCTACTGCGTGGTCAACGATGTGTCGGAACGCGAATACCAGTTAGAGCGGGGCGGCACCTGGGACAAGGGCAAAGGCTGCGACACCTTTGGCCCGGTCGGACCCTGGATCGTCACCGCCGACGAAGTGGCCGACCCGCAGCAGCTCGGCATGTGGCTGGAGGTCAATCGCTTTCGCCACCAGAACGGCAACACCCGCACCATGGTGTTTACCGTGGCGCAGTTGGTGAGTTACATCAGCCGGTTCACCACACTCTACCCCGGCGACCTGATCAGCACCGGTACCCCCCCCGGTGTCGGCATGGGTGTCAAGCCGCTGCCGATCTACCTGAAGCCGGGCGACGTGATGCAGTTGTCCATCCAGGGGCTCGGCACCCAGCGCCAGACGGTGCACGCCTGGAACCCGGAGCTGATCGATGGCTGATACCGACCCTGTCATCCGCATCCACCCGGCAGACGATGTTGTGATCGCCCGCCAGCAACTGCTGGGCGGCACGCGCATCGCGTCCGAAGGCATCACGGTCAGCGGTCTGGTCCCACCCGGCCACAAGATCGCGGTGCGCGCCATCGCCGCGGGTGAGCCGGTGCGCCGCTACAACCAGATCATCGGCACCGCCACCCAGGCCATCGCGCCCGGGCAACATGTGCACACGCACAACCTGGCCTTCAGCCGCTTTGACCGTGGTCACACCGTGGGCGGCGACGTACGGCCCGTGGCCTATGTGGACACGCCGGCCACGTTCGACGGCATCGTGCGTGCTGATGGCCGGGTGGCCACACGCAACTACATTGGCGTGCTGACCAGTGTCAACTGCTCGGCCACCGTGGCGCGCGCCATTGCCGACCACTTCCGCCGCGACATCCACCCCGAGGCGCTGGCAGCCTACCCCAACGTGGACGGTGTGGTGGCGCTGACCCACGGCGCCGGCTGCGCCACCGACAGCGAAGGCGAGGGCCTGCATGTGCTGCGCCGCACGCTGGCGGGCTACGCACGGCACGCCAACTTTGCCGCGGTGATCGTGGTGGGGTTGGGTTGCGAGACCAACCAGATCCAGGGCCTGCTGGCGCAGGAAGGCCTGCGTGAAGGCGCCAAGCTGGTGACCTTCAACATCCAGGACACGGGTGGCACCGGCAAAAGCGTGGCGCGTGGCGTTGAAGCGGTGCAACGCCTGCTGCCCGAAGCCAACGCCGTGCAGCGCCAGCCGGTGCCCGCCAGTCACCTGGTGGTGGGTTTGCAGTGCGGCGGCTCGGATGGCTATTCCGGCATCAGCGCCAACCCGGCGTTGGGCGCGGCGGTGGACCTGGTGGTGCGTCACGGCGGCACCGCCGTGCTGTCCGAAACGCCCGAAATCTATGGCGGTGAACACCTGCTGCTGCAACGCGCGGTGTCGCAAGCCGTGGCCGACAAGCTCGAAGCCCGCCTGCGCTGGTGGACCGAGTACTGCACCCGCCACCACGCCGAGATGGACAACAACCCTTCGGCCGGCAACAAGGCCGGTGGCCTGACCACCATCCTGGAAAAGTCGCTGGGCGCCATCGCCAAGGGCGGCACCACGCCCCTGGTGGACGTGGTCGAATACGCCCAGCCTATCACGGCACGAGGTTTTGTCTTCATGGATACGCCGGGCTACGACCCGGTGTCGGCCACCGGCCAGGTGGCCGGTGGCGCCAACCTGATCTGCTTCACCACCGGGCGTGGCTCGGCCTACGGTTGCGCGCCCGCGCCGTCGCTCAAGCTGGCCACCAACAGCGCGCTGTGGGCCCGGCAGGAAGAAGACATGGACATCAACTGCGGCACCGTCATCGACGGCAGCGAGAGCGTGGAGCAACTGGGCGAGCGGATCTTCCAGGCCATGCTGGCCGCCGCATCGGGCCGCAAGACCAAGAGCGAACAACACGGCTACGGCCAGAACGAATTCGTACCCTGGGCGCTGGGCGCCATCATGTAGCCCATCATTTTCAGCAACACCATGAAGGTCACCGCCGCCAAAGTCATCGTGTGCGCGCCCGGCTGGAAGGTCTGAACTGCCCGACCTGTATTTTGTTTGATTGGAGGATATTTCATGCTCACCGTTGTTTGTGAAACCCCCGGCATCCTGCGTGCCCATGAGTTCCCCATGCCCGAGCGTGCTGTCAACGAGGTGCTGCTGCGTGTCAAACGCGTGGGTGTGTGCGGCACTGACCTGCACATCTTTACCGGCAACCAGCCCTACCTCAGCTACCCGCGTGTGATGGGCCATGAGCTCTCCGGGATTGTGGAAGCCGCCCCGCAGGGGAGCGCACTTCAGCCTGGCGACACGGTCTACGTCATGCCTTACCTGTCCTGCGGCACCTGCGTGGCCTGCCGCGTGGGCAAGACGAATTGCTGCGTCAGTATCCAGGTGCTCGGCGTGCACCGCGACGGCGGGTTCACCGAATATCTGAGCGTGCCCCAGCAGTTTGTGCACAAGGCCGAATGTGTGTCCCTTGACCAGGCCGCCATGCTTGAGTTTTTGTCCATTGGTGCGCATGCGGTGCGTCGCTCTGGTGTGTGTGCGGGCCAGCGTGTGCTGGTGGTGGGGGCCGGGCCCATTGGCATGGCGGCCATGATTTTTGCGCAACTGCGAGGTGCCACGGTGACCGCGCTGGATGGTCGTCAGGATCGCCTGGACTTTTGCACCCACTCGTTGGGCGTGTCCACCGGCGTGTGTCTAGGCACCAATGATGTGGCGCAACTGTCTGCACTGACAGACGGTGAGTTTTTTGACGCGGTGTTTGATGCCACAGGCAACCCCAAGGCCATGGAGCGCGGGTTCGGCCTGGTGGCCCACGGTGGCGCCTATGTGCTGATCTCGGTGGTGGGGGCCAACATCAGCTTCTCAGACCCCGAGTTCCACAAACGCGAAATGACACTGATTGGCAGCCGCAATGCCACCGCAGAAGATTTTCAGACCGTTCTGGATGCCATGCGTGCCGGCCTGATCCCCCAAGCCTTGAACACCCACCGCATGGCGCTGGCGCAGGTGCCGACGCAATTTGAGACACTGCTTGACCCGAAAGCTGGCGTGATCAAGGCGATCATCGAGTGCTGATTGGCGCAGTGTTAAATGGCAGTTTCACGGTGCCATGCGAAACAGTTGGGGCTGGCTCTGCTGGTAGACCCGTAGCCACAACAGCGTGGCAGGCACCAGGGATTCGCAGGCAAACCACAGGGCTTCGTCCAGCGCCTGGCCTGCCGGACATAAAAAGCGCAGCCGCATGGCATCCCAGCCGTCCCAGTCCAGCTCGGGCATGCGTGAGCGCTCAGCCGGGTCGACCTGGGCGGCGCTGTCGGCCAGTGTGTTGAGCTGGCGCAACACCTCAAAACGGGTCAGGCGCGAGCGCAGCAGTTCGTCACGCGCCAGCCCCTCAGTCAAAATCGCAACCGAGGTGCCGGCTTGCTCGATCAGGCTCAGCAGCGCACTGTGGATGATCTGCGCCATGGCTTATGAGACCAGTGTCTCATCACCCGCAGCCACGAGCAGCCGGCTATTGAGTTCCAGCGCAAATTCGCGCCAGGCCGCTGCCAGGTCCAGGGTGATGGCGTGCAGTGTTTCAGCGTCTGGCTGGTGCTCGGTCGGGAAATTTGACAGTGCGCAGGATGCGGCGTTGTGCTTGAGTGCCGCCTCCAGCAGGCCCTTGTTCCAACCCTCGAAAGGTGCCAACAGCGCCGCGGTTAAAGCATGGCGGCCATTGACGACCTGGCTGTCGGCGGCATCCAGCGCGGGCAGCAAGTGATCCAGACGCGCCAGGGACTCGCTGTAAACCTGGTCCGCCACAGCCAGCAAGGCGCGTTGCGTGAGCAAATCAGACTGCTGGCTTGATAACAGGCGGGTCAGGTGCAGGCGATACCGCTGCGGTGCCATGCCGCGCAGTGCCAGCACGCTGGCTGAAAACGTCCCTATGGCGGCAACGCACGTGAGGCGGTTGTCGTCTTGCGCCAAGGTCTTGCGCACGGCCGCGTTTGGTCGACACACGGCATGGGCGATGCGGTCAGCCGCTTCAAGTGCGCCTTCCATGTGACCCGCACCGTGGGCGGCCGTTTCACTGCTGCCCAAAAACACCCGGCCAGCCCACAGCGGCTGACGCAACAAAGGGTTGTTCTGCGGTAGCGCGGGCGCACTGGCGCGGTCGGTGTCGCTGCATGTCCAGGGCTCGGTGGCCCAGTCCTGCAGGGCCAGATAACCGTCCTGCGCCAAAGGGCCATAGAGCTGGGCCAATTGACTGTTGATCAGCAGCGGCAGGCCGCGCTTGAAGTTCTCGCGCTGCGCCGCGTTCAGGGCCACAAAGCCGCCCAAAGCGCCAGGCCCGGTTTCATCACCGGTGTGATCAAACACCTCGCCCAGAACCGCCTGGGTGTGGCGCACAAAAGCATTGCCCGATTGGCCTGCGGCGCGCCAAAACGGCTGCGAAAACGTGGTCACCGACTTGGCTTGCGCGGCCATCCAGGTCGGTGTGGTTGCCAACGCTTCCTGCACTGCGGCGGGTAGCGGTGGCTCAAATTGAATTCTTTCGTGCACCAGGCGTGGCGGCAAGGCCAAGACAAGCTGGCGCGCCCGGACAGGTGGACCGGCAGGGGTCACAAGTTCGATGAACTCGCCCCGGTCACGCAACGCCTGCACAGCCACGCCGGTGCGAACGCAGCCGGGCGGCAAGCATGCTGCCAGCACGTCGATCAATCGGGCCGCACCGCCTGTGACGCAGCGGGCACCGGCATGCACACCGCCGGGCTCATCGCGGCGCGCGGGTTCGCGGTTGGGGTCGGTCAGCCACAGCGCATCACCCGGGTCATGCTGGGCGTGGCTGGCAAGGCCGAGTTCGGACAACAGCGCGGTGATGCGCGGCTCGGTCTCTGGCCAAAACCAGCTGGCGCCGAGGTTCAGCGCCTGGCCGGTGGCGTCGCACTGCCGGGTGAACACGCGACCGCCCAGGCGCTCCCGTGCCTCGATCACTTGCACCTCCAGCCCCTGCGCCGTGAGACCACGCGCCAGCGCCAAACCGCACAGGCCGGCGCCGACGACGGCAACATCAACGATCCGGGTCACGGGAATGGGCACGGGATCAGCCATGGTTGCGCCTTGCAGCGAGGCCTATTTCAGCAATTCAACGGTAACGGCTTCTTCGCCCAAAATGGCCTGGCAAGCCAGCCGCGAGCCCGAGCTGACCCCCACAATACCGTCGAGTTTTTCGTTCTCGATGCGCTGGATTTTGGACAGGCTCTTGCGGCCCACAGACACCAGAACATGGCAGCTTTCGCATTTGGCTTCGCCGCCGCATTTGCTGACGATGGGTTCACCCACGGATTGCAGGGCTTTGAGCAGGCTGGTGCCAGCGGTAATTTCATAGGATTTGCCGGAGGGGAGGACGGTGAGTGTGGTCATGGTGTCAAAGGGCTCAAGGCCGTTGGGTGGTTAAAAAAGCGGGAGAAATGGTTCAGGCCGTCAGTGCTGGCTGCATCGCATCCATCAACGCGGTAGAAAACTGCGCCAGCGGCATGTCGATGCGGGTGATGTTTTGTTCGGCCAAAAAGCGTGCTTCCATGCGGGTGGGCGCATTGGGCAGCACCGCCCAATGGCGGTCGCTGGAGCGTTTCATGATCTGGCGCGCAAAACAGCGGGTCAGTTGGTCATCAAAGCGGCAGCCCAGAAACAGAAAGTTGCGCCCGGTGCGCCAGGCCTGCACAGCGGCCGGAATCGGGGTCTGGATGTCGATCTCGGTCAACACTTCCACATAGTCGCTGTCAGACACCAGGTAGTTGCCTGCCGGGCCGTGGCTGCCCATGGGTTTGTAGAGCATGCGCCCCGGGTCGGCGGACAACTCGGCCAGCGGCGTGCCGTCAGCCGCGTAAGCCCCGGTCCATTGACCAAAATGTTCAGATTGCGACAAGCCCTGCACTTGCACCCAACGGCCCGGCACTTGCGCCAGGCCCGCGGCAAAGGTGTCGTCGTACCAGGTGTCCACCCACAAGCCGGCGCCGCTGCCCGCCAGCGCCAGATGAAAAGGGGAGGGTGCGGGCGTGGCGGCAAAGGCCTCGTTCATCAGGTGCACTACCGACTTGCGGTGCTTGAAGTTTTCGATGAACTGTGCCGCCTGGGTCAGGCGCTTGCGGATTTTGTGCGGCACGCTGACCTTGGCGGTCATGTTCTCGGCCAGCGCCAGCGGCGTGCCCGGCACCTTGATATCGCTGCACAGTGACAGCATGTCGGGGCCCAAGTACGGAATGACTGCGCCAGTGGCCAGGCTGCGGGCGATCTCGTGGATCAGGTCTTGGGCGTTCATGGTTTTCCTTAGTAAATGGCGGCACCAGCACCCACATTGGTGGCGGTGTCCTTGAGTGTTTTGACGATGTACTGGACTTGTTCTTCATCCAGTTGCGTGTGCAGTGGCAGTGCCAAAGCACGGTCGCCAATGCGGTCGGTGTCAATCAGCACGCCCCGGCGCTGGCCGATGGCATCACCGGCGTTCATGTAATAAAACTGTTGGTGCAAAGGGTGGCTGTAGGCCACCGTTTCGATACCGCAGGAGAGCAGGTCGTCGATCATTTGTGCGCGTGCGCTGCCCGAGAAACGTTTGCCCAGGTGCACCACATAAAGCATCCAGTGCACCTCGTCCACGTCCTCGCCAATGTAGGGCGGTTTGACCCCCTCAAAGCTCTGCATCTGGTCGTGGTACCAGGCCACCACCTGTTTGCGGGCTGCCAGACGGTCGTCCAGACCGGCCAGTTGCGCCAATCCCAATGCGGCGGTCAGTTCACTCATGCCAGCCTGCAGCGGTATGCGCGAACCGACCGACACGGAAGATCGGTCTGCCACTCGGCGCTGGCGCAAGTAGCGCAGCTCATGCACCAGCGCGTCGTCGTCGGTGACCAGCATGCCGCCTTCACCGGTACACAGGGCGGAAGGTGCGGAAAAATCAAACACCGACACGTCACCAAAGCTGCCGACGGTCTGCCCCTGGTAGCGTGAGCCAAAGGATTCGGTGCTGTCTTCGATCAGCGCCAGGCCGTGTTCATTGGCCAACTTGCGCAGGGGTGCCCAGGCCGCCGGGTGGCCGTTGGTGTTGCCGGCCAGCAAGGCACGGGTGTTGGGTGTGATCTTGCGCGCCGCCTTCTCGGGGCTGAGGCTGCCGGTCCAGTAGTTGATGTCGGCAAACACTGGCGTGGCCCCGGCCAGGGTGATGGCTTGAGCCACCTGGTGCCAGGTGTGCGAGGTGCAGATCACCTCATCGCCCGGGCCAATACCCATGGCCCGCAGTGCAATCCAGGTGCCCAGCGTGCCGCTGCCGACCGCGACCGCGTGTTTGCGCCCGACCCAGCCTGCAAATGCGCGTTCGAATGATTCGACCATTGGCCCGTCACCCCATTGCGACGACTGCAACACGGCACTGACGAGCTCAATTTCGCGCGCACCACACTCCGGTTCAAACAGGGAAATGACATCGACTTCCATGCTTAGTCCTCGGTCAGGATCAGTGCCGAGGCTTCTTCCGCCAAATCGGTGGTGCTCCAGCAATGGCCGTTGGTGGTGGCGAGAAAGATGCGGCGTTTGCCCAACGTCAGTGCGGCGGTTTCACCACGCATGTCCATGGCGTCCACCACCACCACACGCATGGCGGGGTCACGGGCGCGCCAGGTCGCAGCGGCTTCACGCACGGACGCTGCCGCAGAGACAACTTCACCGGCATCACGCAGATAGTCAGGGGTGATGGCCATGCTCAGTCTCCTGCGTCCTCTGCCAATGCCATGCGTCGTGCTTCAACCGTGATCGGCAGTGGTGTATCTGCCGGCATCTCGGGCAAATCAAACTGCCAGCCGTTGGCCAGTGTCACCAGGCCACCCCACATGGCTGGGTTGGCCATGGCGATGATGGGTTCCTCCAGGTCTTTTTTTGGCACGTAGCCGGTCAGCACGCCTTTGCTGTCTTTGCGGATCATGAGTTTCATCGTCGGCTCCTGGATGTAAATAGGGTTTCAAGGATTGGCTTTAAGGAGCGGTCAGTCGTTCTTCATGCAATAGTGGCGCCAGCAGTGGCGGCAGTGCCTGCAACAGGTGGTTCACGTCGGCCAGGGTGCTGGTTCGGCCCAGCGAAAAACGCACGGCGGCCAGCGCCTCATCAGCGGGCACCTCCATGGCGGTCAGCACATGGGAGGGTTCGCTGCCGCCGGACGAACATGCGGCGCCGCTGGAAGCAGCCACACCCAGGCGCTCAAGCCGTTGCAACACCACATCGACCGAGAGCTGGCCAAAACGCAGGTAACTGGTGCCGGGCAAACGCGGCACCTGCCGACCCCAGATGTGGGTTTCGGGCAGGGCGCGGGTCAGGCCGTTTTCCAGCGCGTCGCGCAATTGGGTCTGGCGGGTCGCTTCCAGGCTGACGTCACCCAGCAGTTCGAGGGCTGTCGCCATACCGACGACGCCGGCCAGGTTTTCGGTGCCGCCACGCCGCCCGCGCTCCTGGCTGCCCAGGGTTTGTGGCACAAAAGGTAGTCCCTGGCGCAGCAGCAAAGCACCAATGCCCTTGGGGCCTTGAAACTTGTGCGCCGACAAGGACACTGCATCTGCACCAGAGTCCGCAAAATGAAAAGGCAATTTGCCAATGTGTTGGGTTGCATCCACATGCAGCAAGGCCCCCGCGGCATGCGCCAATTCGGCGATGTCCGCCACCGGCATCAGTACCCCGGTCTCGTTGTTGGCCGCCATGAGCGAGACCAGGGCCACGTCCGGCCCCATGAGGCTGGCTGCAGCCGCCAGGTCAAGCGTGCCGTCGGCCTGCACCGGCATCAGGTCCACCTGAATACCCGCATCAGCCAAGGCTCGCGCCAGTCGCAGCTGGCCGGCATGCTCCACGCTGCTGAAAACAACACGCTTGCGCTCCGGGGCACTGGCCACCAACAGTCCGCGCACTGCCATGTGGTTGGCCTCGGTGGCACCACTGGTAAAGATCACCTCGACCGGTTTGCAGCCCAGCACCCGCGCCACCGTGGCGCGCGCCGTGCTCAAGACACGTTTGGCCTGTTGCCCGGGCCCGTGTTGCGACGACGTGTTGGCCCACAGGCTTGAGAGTACCGGCAGCATGGCCGCGATGACCGCCGGTGACGGTGGCGTGGTGGCGTTGTGGTCGAGGTAAATCATGGCACGTTGAGCTACCGGTCAGGGCCAGAACTGGCGTTCGCTGTCCACACACAGCAAGTCCAGCACGGTGTCCAGCGACGCGTCTTGACAACGTGCCACCCAGGTCTGTTTGGTATGGTCACGCGAGCACAGGCACCAGCTGTTGCCATCATGCGGCACCAGCAGGGCAATGTCGATCACGCCGCCGGTCGGGTCCACCGTGCGGGAACAGCACGGGCTTTGAATGCGGTAACTGGTGCCCTCCATCAGCACGTTTGGTGTGACATAGCGGTAGCGCACACGCTCGCGCAGCGCGCGCTCCAGCCGGTGCTGCAGCAGGTCATGAACCTGGCCACTAACCGGGGCAAACACGGCAGCGGCCCGGTTCACGCCCGGTCCTCGGTCTCAGGCAGCAGCCCGGGCGGTGCCGGCACCAGCTCAATTTCAAGGCAGCCCACCACGCAGCCGTCAAACTGCACCAGGTACACCGGCTCGTTCAAGTCGGGGGCATGGCCAATGTTGACGACTTCACCCACCGAGCCACGTGCCGCCAGCAGCGCATCCAGCGGCCGATCCGGGTAGCTGCCATCGTTGACCAGATCGTCCAGCGCAATGACGCGCTGGCCCCAGGCGTAGGCTGGCGCGCGCAGCTCAATGCCAGACAAGGCTTGGGTATTCATGGTGCTTCCAGGTGGTTTGGAGAGTCGATGGACTTGGAAGAACCAAGGGAGGGCAGGGCGCCGGCTTTGGCACCGAGTTGCGCCAGCACCTCATCGGGCAAGTTGTCCAGCGTGCACAACTCTTTGGCCCGCATTCCGACCCGGTGGCCGGACTCGACAAAGTCCACCGCGTAGATGTAGAACTGCTGCAAGAAGGTGTTGATGTTGATCACATAACCAATCTCGCCCTTGTTGACCAGCACCTCGCCAATGTCGCGGCCGTTGTAGGTGCCATCGTTGCGCACCACCGAACGCGCAATCACCCGTTCGCCGTAGCTGAAGCGGGGCGGGTGGGCCAGCTCGATCTCGGCATCGTCGCGGTTGATGTCAGCCATGGGCGACTCCAATTGGGGTGACATGGCGCTTCAGGCGTTCATGCACCGCCTGGCGTATCTCGGGCTCGTCATCCTGTTGCATGGTTTCCACTGTGGCTGTGTCGGCGCGTTGGGCAACTTCCCAACGCACGCACCAATCGGGGTCGTGGGCCAGCCGTGACAGCAGGGCTACAGGTAAACGCTCGGCCACGACCCGTCGTACATCGGCGTCGGAGTCGTCTGCCATGCGCAGCAAGGCGGGCATGTCAAGCCGCTGGGCTACACGCATACGCACAGCCCGGTCCGGGTCAAGCGCCATGGTCGGCAAAATGGCCAGTGGCAGGCGTTGTGCCACCAGCTCACGCACGCCGTAGTCCGGGTCGTTGCGCAGCGCCGCCAGCGCCATGGGTGCCAGGCGCTGTGCCACGCGCAGGCGCACCTCGCGGTGTGGGTCACTGACCAACTTACTTAACAGCGTTTGCGGCAAGCGCAAGGCCACCTGCAGGCGCACGGTCTCATCAGGGTCGTTGATCAGCGCCGTCAGGCGAAACACACTGGCACGGCGGGCCGCAATGGCGCGCACCTCAAAGTAGTCGTGTTCGAGCAGCTCATCACTGAGCACCGGATTCCAGCGAAAGAAGCGGTCAATGCGAAGTGCATAGGCGTCCTGCATGCAGGCATGACCCGGTTTGCAGCCCTGCCCTTCACCCTGCGAGAGAAGGCCAACGTAGTCACAGTCCGCGCAGTCGATGGGGCCGCCTTGCCAGTGCTGTGCCGGTATGTCGGTGGTGGTGGCGGTGTTCATGAGACTGTTGCTCCCCAGCCGCGCACCGGGTAGCCGGATGGCGCATCGCCTGTGTCACCTTTTTCATGGCGGTTGAGCACGTGAAAAAGCAGCGCACCACCGATGTGGTCCTTGGGGTCAAGGCGACGCAACTCCTTGAGCATCAACTGCGCTTCATCCATGGCACCCAGACGCATGTTCAGGTAGGCCAGACCCTTGAGCGTGAACAGATAAAAACGCACTGCGGGGTGGTGGCGTGTGGCGTCGTCGTCTGGTGCTTCGTCGCCAAAGTTGGGGCCCAGCGCGGTACGGGCAATGGCCAATGCGTCTTCACCCACGGCCCGGGCCTGCGCCAGCTGGTGGCCATAAAAGTAAAAGCGGTACAGCGCAATCAAGGGCGCCGGGTGGCGTGGTGCCTCGGCACGGGCCTGTTCCAGCAGGGGTAAGGCCTCAAGCGGCAAATGACGCAACAGCCCGGCCCGGGAAATCAACGCGTTGACCTGCGGGCTCAAGCCCCCGCCAATGGCACCGTCGGCAAAAGCCGCCAGGTCATCGTCAAAGTGCAGGCTGTTGGCGTTCATGGCTTGGTTGGACGTTTTAGTGTGCCACCACAGGCGCAGGTCGACCTCGCCCAATGGAACTGATCTCGATCTTGGTCACGCCGACCTTGGGTGTTGTCTCGGCACTGCTGCAGGCGCAGGCTTCCTTGTTGGGGTCGATGAAACTCAGGCCCGAAGAGGTTGCAGTCTCCACAAAGTCAACTGTGATGCCATTGAGCATCAAACGGCTCTCGGCAGCCAGGAACAGGCGCACGCCACCGACTTCCAGCAACTGTTCGCCTGCAGCAGGGGCAGCCTCGGCGCTGAACTCTGACGAGTAGCCCGAGCAGCCGCCCGGTGTCACGGCCAGGCGCAAGCCTGCACCTGCGCCCAAGCCGGAGAAACGCACGATGCGGTTGATGAACTTCGCCGCAGCGGGCGTGAGGGTGACGTTGGGCAACATGATGGTGGGTGCTTTCAGTGGGAAAAATCAGACTTCGGTGATGCAATCGTCTACCGGGCAGACAGCGACACACTGGGGGTCGTCAAAGTGACCTTCGCAGTCATTGCACTTTTTGGCATCAATGATGTAGACACCTTTCTTCACACTGATGGCGACGTTGGGGCACTCTGGTTCACAGGCATCGCAGCCGGTGCAGGTTTCGGTGTTGATTTTGTGGGTCATGGTGACTCTCCAGTGAGGTTAGGGAATATGGGAATAACTCAGGCAGCCAACGCAACGTTGTCTGTGAGATGGGTGTAGGCACCCTGGCGGATCTGTGCGTCACCCCGGCTCTGGTGCACCACGGCACCGCTGGCAATACGCTGGCGGTAGTCGTTGAACCAGCCCAGTGCGGCCTTTTCAATGAACTCGCCAACATAACTGTCAACCGGTTCCACACCGGCGGCGGTCAGTTCGTCTTTCGGACAGGCCCCAATCTTGGCCACCAGCACGGCATGGCAGTCATTGATGGCGCGCACCACCGAGGGCAGTTGCGCGTCGTCACCCTCACCACCCTGGCAATACTGGTCCACCCGGCGGTGGCCGACAAACAGCGCCTTGGCGGCGGACACTTCAAACACCTGGAACTCGGTGACGTGGCCAAAATGTTCGTTGACCCGGCCACCACCCTTGGTGGCCACGGCCACCAGCACCGTGAGGTCATCCGCCACCTGGATGCTGCTGGCCAGCGCCAGGGCTTCCTGTTTGGCGGCATGCTGGGCATTGCGTTCGATTTCCACTTTTTCCTGGTAGCTGCGGCGCTTGTCCAGGTCGTACACCACGTCCATTTGCTCCAGCTTGTCCAGCGTGAATTCCTCGCTACGGTCTTCACCGAGCAGGCCGACAGCGTCAGCGCGGCATTGGCGGCAGTGGCGCATCAGGTTGGCGCCGCCCATGCAGGCATCCTGCACCGCCTTCAACTCAGAGGCCGTCGGGCCACGCTGGCCGGTCAGGCCAAACACGGTGCCGTGCTCGGCCTCGGAAATCAGCGGCATGATGTTGTGCAGGAAGGCACCGCGTTTTTTCACTTCGCGGTTCACCTCGATCAAATGCTCGTCATTGATGCCTGGAATCAGCACCGAGTTGATCTTGGTCAGCACGCCCCGTGCGGTGAGCATTTCCAGCCCCAGCATCTGGCGCTCGTGCAAAATCTTGGCGGCTTCATAACCGGTGACGCGTTTGTGGTTCCAGAAAATCCAGGGGTAAATCTTTTCGCCCACCGCCGGGTCCACCATGTTGATGGTGATGGTGACGTGGTCCACGTTGTATTTGCAGATTTCATCGACCAGGTCCGGCAGCGCCAAACCGTTGGTGGAGATGCACAGCTTGAGGTCCGGTGCCTGCTCTTGCAGCATACGGAAGGTGTCAAAGGTCTTCTTCGGGTTGGCCAAGGCGTCCCCCGGGCCGGCAATGCCCAGCACCGTCATTTGCGGGATTTCGCTGGCCACGGCCACCACTTTGCGCACCGCTTGATCGGGGGTGAGCTTTTGCGAGACCACACCGGGACGTGACTCGTTGGAGCAGTCGTATTTGCGGTTGCAGTAATTGCACTGGATGTTGCAGGCCGGCGCCACCGCCACGTGCATGCGGGCGAAGTGGTGGTGGGCTTCTTCGGAGTAACAGGGGTGGTCCTTGACCTTGTCCCAGATGGCCTGGGGCATGTCGTCGGGGCCGTCGGACGTGCCGCAACTGGCCTTGCCCTCGCCGCCGGAAGTGCCACAGCCACCACCTGTGTCAGGCAGGTCGAGCTTGGCTCCTAGTGATTTGATCTGGCCGATGCTGACATACGTCGTCGCGGGCATTGAACCGGTGTTTGCATTTGTTTGCATGGAAACCCTTTTCGCGACCGACCATGGCCGCATACAGGGTTAATAGCTAAATTCGTGCCACGTCAAAATGGCTGTTTTGGGCCTGGTTTTGTCGGATGTGGCACAAGGGGCCGGGCAGGCTTGTCGGGCTGTGTCTCCGGGTGGTGTCTGTGATGCGACAAAGATGACACAAGGCGAATGGTCGGCGTTGGACGTTCTGGACTTTGCTCGGCTATATACGATGCATCAGGCGGGTGCTTTTTTTGTGACTCGGGCGAAGTCCAACATCTGTGCATTAAGAGGTTTTAGGGCTCGAGCGAGAGCGCGGTGAAGACGCAAGTCTGGTGTGCCATAGCCGCCGATGTTTTGATCGGACAGTCGCGCGCATGTGTACGATTTTTCGCATTGGCAATGCCCCTTGCGTGGGTACTTAGGCGCGTCAGTCAGATTGAAAATGCAAACCGCTTCTGCCAGAACAGCCCGATGCAGGCATCGACCACCGCAGCATCGTAAATCGTGCCCCGGCCGCGTTGTATTTCCTTTAGCGCAACATCGATCCCCAATGCTGCCCGGTACGGTCGGTGCGACGACATCGCCTCCACCACATCGGCCACCGCCACGATCCTGGCCTCAAGTATGATCTGGTCGCTCTTGAGCGCCTGCGGGTAGCCAGAACCATCCAGTCGCTCGTGGTGTTGCAGCACGATTTGCGCGATCGGCCACGGGAAGTCAATGGATTTAAGTATTTCGTAGCCGTTCTGGGAATGTTCCTTGATGAGGCTGAATTCCAGTGCAGTGAGTCTGCCCGGCTTACTGAGAATTTCGGCAGGAATTCGAATCTTGCCGACATCGTGTACGACAGCGGCCAAGTGGACGCCCTCAACCTGCTCCGGCGCAAGCAGCAGTTCTTGGGCGATGGCAGCGGCAAGTTGTGCGACGCGGCGCTGATGGCCGGCGGTATAGGGATCGCGCATTTCGACCATCGCGGCCAGCGCGGTGACGGAATCGAGCAGGCTGGTTCTGAGCTGTTGCTCGCTTTGTTTCAGCTTGACGGTGCGTTCCTCCACCAAGTCCTCCAGATGGTCGCGCAGGCGATGGAGCTCCAGATGGGTGCGCACCCTGGCCATCAACTCGTCACGCTGATAGGGCTTGCTAACAAAGTCCACGGCACCGATCTCGAAACCTCGCACCTTCTCATCGGTTTCCGTGACGGCGCTGACAAAGATCACCGGCACATCGCGCGTGGCGGGATCGGCTTTGAGACGCCGACAAACTTCGTAGCCGTCCATCCCGGGCATGCGAATATCGAGCAAGATCAGATCGGGCGGATTGCTGGCGGCCGCGCCTAAGGCCAGTTCGCCATTGATCGCAGAACGCACCTCATAGCCTTCCTCCTTCAGGATATCCGTCAGCAGCCTCAAGGAAGCCGACGTATCATCGACTGCGAGTATCTTGCCTTGGTCTGTCATGTCACAGTTACCGGTGGATTCGTCTGCAATGCCTTCAGGATGGCAGGATAGTCAAAGTTATCCGCCAAGCGGGACAATGTCTTGTGCAACTTCGAGTCAAAGGATGCCACTTGCCCAATAACGGCCGTGATGCGTTCGCCCTCCAGGCTTTCCGCCGCATCGTGGAGTTCGCGATGCAAGTCCGGTGGCAACACTGCCAGCATCCCGGCAGTTAATACCAGGTCACTCACTTCCTGCGCATCCTGCGCCTCGGCGTAAGTATATTGGACACCCAACTGCTGGGCCATACATTCGTATATTTCGTTGAAGCGGTAGGGTTTGCGCACGACGTCATCCATCCCTGCCTTCAATATTTCGTCGCGTTGCTCCATAAAGACCGAGGCCGTGACGGCGACGATTTTGACCTCCCGGCCGCCGGGAAGTTCGCGGATGCGCCGCGTCGCTTCCAGACCGTCCATGACCGGCATGCGCCGATCCATCCAGATCAGCTGCGGCCGCCAGCTCTGGAATAGACCCACGGCCTGCGCACCATTCTCTGTCACTTTAGCCTGGAAGCCGACATTTTTCATCAGTTTGGAGAGCAATAGTTGATTGTCCAGCTGGTCTTCAACGATCAGGATGCGGTATTCGGGTTGACCTGGAGCCAAGCCCACAATCTCGCCCTTGACCGTGCTTTCCGGTTTGGCGACGTCGGCTGACGCGACCCGTTCCATCGGCAGTTCCACCCGGAAGGTCGAGCCCTTGCCCAGGGTACTTTCGAAGCTGATCGTGCCGCCCATCAATTGCACGAATTGCCGGGCGATGGACAGGCCCAGGCCGGTGCCTTGTTGTGCGGCCGTTTCCCCAAACTGCACAAACGGCTCGAAGACTCTTTTCTGGTCGGCCGCGCTGATGCCAATGCCAGAGTCCTCAACCTCGATCAGCAGGCGCTGCGGCGTGGTATGTGGCTTCAAGCCGAAGCGCACGGTCACACCGCCATGCCGGGTAAACTTCACCGCATTGCCGAGCAGGTTGATCAGGACCTGACGCACGCGAGCCTCGTCGCCCTTGATGTAGCGCGGGAATTGAGAAGACTGGTCAATCAGCAATTGCAGCCCGTTCTCCTGGGCGCGCATATGCATCATGTCGGTGACATCGCGCACCAGACTGCCGAGGTCAAAGGGAGCACTTTCCACTTGCACCCGGCCCGCTTCGATCTTGGCCATTTCCAGCACGTCGTTGATCAGGGTCAGCAGGTGTTCACCGCTGCGGTTAATGATGTCGAGGTTCTGGCGCTGCTCATCTTGCAGCAGCGGATCCTTTCGCATCATGCTGGAGAAGCCGAGAATGGCATTCATGGGCGTGCGCAATTCATGGCTCATGCTCGACAGGAACACGCTCTTGGCCCGATTCGCCGCTTCGGCCGCATTGCGCGCCAGCACCAGATCGGCGGTGCGCTGTTGCACCAATTCTTCCAGGTGGTCCTTATACCGCCGAAGCTCTTCTGCCACCTTCCTGCGCTCGGTGATGTCATATACGGTCCCAACTGAACGCAATGCCCTTCCATCCTCGCGGCAATAAGTCTCACACTTTTCGTTCACGTATTTCACGCGTCCGTCCTTCATCAGCAGCCGGTGCTCGATGTCATAGGGTATTTTGTTATTGACTGAATCGGTGTAGGCCTTGTTTACCAGTTCGCGGTCATCGGGATGGATCGCGTTCAAGAAAGCATCGAAGGACGCGCCGAATTTCTCCGGGTCAATTTCGAAAATTCGGTAGATCTCGTCCGACCAGGTCAGCACATTGGTTTCAAGATCAAGATCCCAGTTGCCCAAGTGGACGATGCGTTGCGCCTCTGCCAGACCATGCTCGCTACGCAGCAACTTTTCCTCTGCCCGCTTGCGCTCGGTGATGTCCTCTGAAATGCCCAGAAGATAAAGAGGGCGTCCGTCATCGGAAAAAATGGGAATTTTTCTCGTGTGCAGATAACGCTGGCCCAAAAATTTGGTACTGATAGGCTCCTCGGGTATATCCAGCAGTTCCCTGCGGGCAATAATTTCCCGGTCCTTGGATATGAAAAAATCCGCTTGCTCCCGCGGGAAGAAATCACGGTCATTTTTTCCTATCAACTGGTCTCGCGGATATCCGAGCAAGGCTTCCCCCGCCTTATTGAATCTGACAAATTTGAGGTCTTTCGCATCTTTGACAAACAGCATATTGGGAAGATGCTCAATCACGCTATCGAGAAAGTGTTCGTGCTCGCGCAATGCCTGCTCTGTCCGCTTGCGCTCGTTGCGCGTGCGCAGAACCGCGATGCCAAATGCCAGATCGCCGGCCAGTTCTTCCAGCAGCCGCATCTCGTCCGGGACAAAGGCATTGATCTGGGTCGAATAGATCAGTAAGACGCCGAATACCTTGGCGCTCTCGTCCTTGAGCGGCAGGGCGACGCCGGAGCGATAGCCGCGCGACAACGCGTCTTCGCGCCACGGCACCATTTCTGGCTCGTTGGCAAAATCCTGAACACAGAATGTTCTTCCACTGCGGATCGCCATGGCAGCCAAGCCTTGTCCGCGTTCCGTGTCGTCCGCCCAAGAAAGTCGGGCATTTTCGACATACCCGCTATCGAAACCGCTCCAAGCGACCGGGCGCACAGTCTTGGTTTCGTCGTTTTCGGCATATCCTACCCACGCCATGCGGTAACCTGCCTGGTCGCAAACAATTTGGCAGATTTCGTTCAGTAGCGTCTGCTCGTCCTCGGCGCGCATCAGGGTCTGGTTGCAACTGCTGATGGCGCGCAGTTCCCGATTCAGCCGATGCAGCACCTCTTCGTCCAGCTTGCGCTCGGTGATGTCGCGCGCGGAGGCAAGCACGCCCAACACCTCTCCGTTCTCGCCTTGATAGACGCTGGCGTTGTACAGCACCTCGGTGACGTGACCGTCGCGGCGGCGCAACGCCAGCGGGAAATCGGTCACCGAACCCCTCAGGAATACCTGTTGATAGCCCTCGCGCGCCTTGTCCGGCTCGGTGAAGTAGTCGGAGAAGTCGGTCCCTATCAGTTCTGAACGGCTCCTGCCGGTGACTGCCTCGGTTGCCCGGTTGACATCGGTTATTTTGCCTTCGGCACTGATGGTCACCAGCGGATCCAGGCTCGCTTCGATCAGGCTTCGGTTATAGAGCGAGACGGTTCGCAAGCGTTCTTCATTCAGTGCCAGCGCATCCAGCATCTGGTTGAAGGTGTCGGCCAATTTGGTGATTTCATCCTCGCCGGGCGGGATTCGCGCGCGAGTGGCAAGATTCCCGGCCTGCACGACCCCCGCCACTTTCACTAAAACACCAATACGGGACCCCAGACGATTCGCAATCAGGAGGGCAGCGAGCAGTGCCAGGAGTGTGGCCGACACAACGAACAACACATGGCGCCATACCATCATGCGCAAGTCACCAGCAATGTCTTCACGTCCCAGAGCCACCCTGGCCCAGCCGACCGGTCGGCCGTTGACGCTGACCGGCACCGCAACGTCGGCGATCAATGCATCGTTTTTCAAAATCCGGATCCCGGGCGGCGCCTTGATCAGGGCCAGGCTCTGTGGGTCGGCGACAAACTGCCCCACTTTCGTCGCGTCGCTGTGCGCCAGCACCTGCCCCGACGGAGAAATGACCATGGCATAGCGCAATTCGGGATAATTCTGAAAGGAGTGCACCACCTCCTGCAGCCCCACCACGTCGTTTGCCAGCACCCAGGACAGGGAGCTGACTGCCAGCGATTGCGCCAGGCCAGTCGTTGCATCGCTACTGTCGCTATACAGATCTTCTTTCTGACTGTTGACCTGGTAAACGGCAAAAGCGCTGACCAGCAAGAAGAAACCGACCACAAAGGCCAGGATGATCTGCCGTTTGAAGGACCCTCGTGCCGTAATTCCGGGAAAAAACATGGTCATTTCCTCGGCTCGTCCAAGGGATACACGGTCTGGCTGAACTTGTGCAGAAAGTCCTCGATCACCCGGTAACGCTGATCGTCGGCAAGCTCAAAACGCGATAACGGCATGCGCGCCAGCATGGCCTTCCCCTCGGCCGTGGTATGCAGTGTGTCGAGCAGCTGCGCCACCCGCCTGGCAAGCTGCTCAGGCACATCGTCCCTGGCCACCACACCGTTGTTGATCATGGGCTCGGTTTCCCATTTGAGCTCCAGCTCACGCGCCATGTCGGGATGCTCTTGCTGGAAAGCCTCCCAGGGCAGTGGCCAGGTCGCACCCGCCGCCACATTGCCAAGATACACGTTCATGATGGACGATTCCTGTGAGCCGACATACAGGTTTTCGATGTCCCGCTTCACGTCCAGGCCGTGGGTCTGAAGGTAATATTGCGGCATCATGGTGGCTGCCAGCGCTGTGCGGGCGGGATACGCTACTTTCTTGCCCTTGAGATCGGATATCTTTTTGATGCCGCTGTCGCGTCTGACCAGGATAACGCCGGTGAATTTGTCGTCGTCCCCCATCTTTGCGATGACGTGGTAACCCTGGCCCAGAGAATTCAGCGTCTGGTACGGATTGGGCAGGGCGAAGTCGAATTGCCGCGCATGCAGCTTCTTCTCAAACTCCTCATAATTGCGCGATGCTTCCAAACGGAAAGTGATGCCGGGAATGCTGCGATCAAGGTAATCGGTCAACGGGCCGTAGATTTCGAACAGGCGCACCGGATTGTGCAGCGGGTGGATGGCGAAAACATATTCCTTGTCCGCCAGTGGCGCCTTCGCGGCAAACTGCGGCCCGACCGTTTTGCTTCCCTCGTTCTGGCCGCATGCCACCAGCGCGAGCGCAATGAATCCGAGTAACAGGTTTCTTATCATTTCATGTGCAATTGGTTCGGCAAATGCTACGTCACGCAGACGCATCAGCTTGAAAACGCAAATCGCTTCTCCACAAACAGCCGGATGCAGGCATCAACCGCTACCCCATCATAGACCATACGCGAATGGCACTTACTTAAGCCCCATAATTTTGAATTCACGGGCGTAAGCATTTGAATTTGAAGAGAAAAGGAGGTGGCTGACCAAGGGATTGATAGGATGCTTGTTACGAAGCTCCCAAACCATCTTTCGAAAGGCCATCGTGTTGCCGTTCAAAGCCGCCACCGTGCGCCGCGAAGCCCACAACACCTCGAAGACCTGCCGGGCTGGTGCAACACGGTGGTGGGAGATGCCCTGAGCGAGCTCACCCGCATGGATGAGCGCATCAACCAGTACGACAAGTACATCGCACAGGCAGCCAATGAAGATGCCCAGTCCAGGCAACTCATGCAACTCAGTGGCATCGGCCCGACCACCGCCAGCGCCATTGTGACCACCATCGGCAAAGGCCATGACTTCACCTGCGGTCTCCAGTTCTGCGCCTGGCTGGGTCTGGTGCCCGGCCAATACAGCTCGGGTGGCAAACAGTTTTTACGGTTGGTGCTGCAGCACGTGTTGCCCAAGGGTTTTCGGCGTGCGCGCAATTATGGGTTTTTACACCCCAACAGCAAACGCTTGATTGCGTTGCTGCGCTTGTTGGTGTTCAAGCCGTGTAGCAAGGCTCCCGCCCAATTAGCACCAGCCACCCAAACCCAGCGGCCCAAATTGCTTTGCCGTTGCTGTGGCGCTGCCATGACCATCGTGCGCCGACGCATCTTGCCAGTGATGGCGCCACCAGCGTGCC
>JAUYGP010000616.1 GCA_030690515.1 Giesbergeria sp. | reverse complement strand
CACCATGGCCATGAGCGAGTTCACAGCGACCAGGCCCGAAATTTTGTCCAGTGTTTGGGCGCTCATCACGTTGAAACCGAACCAGCCCACCACCAGCACCCACGAGCCCAGCGCCAGAAAAGGAATGCTTGATGGTGGGTGGGCCGAGATGGCGCCGTCCTTGCGGTAGCGGTTGGCGCGTGAGCCCAGCAGCAGTACGGCGGGCAGGGCAATCCAGCCGCCCAGGGCATGCACCACGACCGAACCGGCAAAGTCATGGAATTCTTCGCCTGTCAGCGCCTTGATCCAGGCCTGCACGCCAAAATGCTGGTTCCAGGCGATGCCCTCGAAGAAGGGGTAGACAAAGCCCACGATGGCGGCCGTTGCCAGCAATTGGGGCCAAAATTTGGCGCGTTCGGCAATACCGCCCGACACGATGGCGGGGATGGCCGCAGCGAAGGTGAGTAGAAAAAAGAATTTGACCAGCCCGTACCCGCTGTGCAGCGCCAGGGTTTCCGCGCTCACGAAGAAGTGGGTGCCATAGGCCACGCCGTAGCCCACGGTGAAATACACCACGGTGGAGACAGAGAAATCCACCAGAATTTTCACCAAGGCATTGACCTGGTTCTTCTTGCGCACCGTGCCTAACTCCAGAAACGCAAAACCGGCGTGCATGGCAAGCACCATGATGGCGCCCAGCAGTATGAACAATGTATTTGTGCCCTGTTGGAGTGATTCCATGGTGATCCTTGTGCTGTGGTGTGTGCTGTTCTGGTGCGCTGGAGAGCAAAACGCCCGGCGTGCACCGGGATCAAGCAAAAAATGCGCCAACAAGGGGCTGGGGGTAGTTTGCTCTTTCTGCACCAAAACGGTGCTGTAGCGGTTGTGGGCGCCTGCAGGTGGTGCGCGACGCATCATGGCGTGTACAAAAAAGCCCCTGCCCGGTGAATACGGCAGGGGCTTTGAAGTGCTATTGAAATAATAGCTAATGGCGCTTTATAGATAAGCGCTAGAGGCCTAAAAGACCATTATTTTGCGGCGGCGCGGGCCTGTGCAAGCCATTGGTCAAACGTCTTCTGGTGTGCCTTGATCCAGCCTTCGGTATGGCGGGTGATGTCGGCGGCAGTGTTCTCGCCTTGGGCCATGCGGTTGTTCTGCGCGTTGATGTCGTTGATCGACAGCTTCATCACTTCAAACAGCTTGCCAGCAGCGGGGTTTTTGTCCACAAAAGCCTTGTTGGCCACGATCTGCTGCTTGTTCACCACGAAGCCGTAGTTCTTGCCGTTAGAGAGCTTGGTGTCGAGCTTGCCTTGCTCGCCTGGCAGCGAGGAGAAGGGTACTTCGAGCCAGACCACGTCCGTGCCGGGCTTGAGCTGGGCGCTCACCCAGTAGGGGGTCCAGGTGTAATAGAAGACGGGCTTACCGGCCTTGAAGCGGGTGATGGTGTCGGCAATCAGCGCCGAGTAGCTGCCTTGGTTGTGCGTCACGGTATCGCGCAGCTTGAAGGTGGTCAGCTGGTGCTCAATCACCGCTTCACAGCCCCAACCGGGGGTGCAGCCCGTCAGGTCGGCCTTGCCATCGCCATCAGCATCAAACAGTTTGGCAATTTTGGGGTCCTTGAACTGGCCAATGTTGGTGATCTTGTACTGGTCGGCCGTCTTCTTGTCGATCAGGTATCCCTGTGCGGCGTTGTCCGAGTACACGCCCTTGCGTGCGAGTTTTGCGTCGCCGCCGGCATTCTTGTAGAAATCCGCGTGCATGGGGTTCCAGTGGTCGGCCATGAAGGTGGCGTCGCCGTTGGCAATGGCGATGTGGGCCGTGGGGTATTCCACTTCCTTGATCGGCTTGACGGCGTAGCCAAGAGCCTCCAGCGCTTTCATGACCAGCTCGGTCTGGAAGGTTTCTTCGGCAATCGAGCTTTTGAGTGGCTGGATTTCGATGCCCTTGCCGGGCATGGATTCGGCGGTCGCGGCACCGGCGAGGCCAAAGGCGAGTGCGGTGGCTGCGAGCAGGCGATGGGCTTTGAGTGTGTTTGTATGCATAGATGTCTCCTTGCGGGTGAAAAAATAGAAGGGGGCTTTCATCAGCGGGCGGATGAAAGGTCGGTCGGTGCAGCGGGTGCAGGCTCGGGCTGGGCGGGGCGCGCCAGGCGCAGCACCATCCCGGCGGGGCCGGTCTGCCACCAGTGGCGCACGCCGCGGCGCGGCTGGCCCATGGCCTGGGTGATGCGGTCCAGCGTGATGGCCAGCAGCACGATGCCCAGGCCGCCCACGGTGGCCAAGCCCATGTCCAGGCGGCCAATGCCGCGCAGCACCATTTGGCCCAGGCCTCCCACGGCGATCATGGACGCGATGACCACCATCGACAGCGACAGCATCAAGGACTGGTTGATACCCGCCATTACCGAGGGCATGGCCAGAGGCAACTGCACCTTGAGCAGCATCTGCAGGGGCGAGGCGCCGTAGGCACGCCCGGCCTCGATCAGGTCGGGCCGCACCTGGCGGATGCCCAGGTTGGTCAGGCGCACCAGCGGTGGCAGCGCAAACACGATGGTGACGATGACGCCGGGCACATTGCCAATGCCAAACAGCATGACCACGGGCACCAGGTACACGAAGGCCGGTGTGGTCTGCATGGCATCCAGGAAGGGGCGCATGATGCTTTGTGCCCGGTCGCTGGATGCGAGAAAAATTCCCAGCGGGAGCCCAATGACGACGCAGAACACCAGCGAAGTGAGCACCAACGAGAGCGTCACCATGGCCTCGGGCCAGATACCCAGCATGGCTACGATCAACAGCGAGAGGACTGCGCCCACAGCAATCAACCGACCCGCGAATTGCCACGCTAGCACGCCAAGCAAGGCGATCATCGCCAGCGAGGGAATGCTGGTGAGCAAACCTTCGACCCAAGACAAGGTGCCGTCAATCGGTACGCGCACGGTCTGGAAGAACGGGCGGAAGTTTTGCACCACCCAGGCCAGGCCGTGGTTGATCCAGGCCTCGATGGGCAGCGAGCCATCCCACAATTGGTGCAATGCAAACCCCATGTGGTTGCCCGTGGCGTCTGCTTGCGCGCCCAATGCGTCAGTGGCGCCTGTGGGGGCATCGAGCCAGCCGCTGGCGGCGGCCGGGTCGGGCGTCGCGGTGGCGGTTCCCCAGGCATCGGTGCCTGGCGGTGTCGAGGCAGTGGCCGCAGGAGCTGCAGCACTATCCCAGGGGGATGGAGCGAGGGGCGCGGCATCGCTGCTGGCCGCCCAGGGGTTGTTGGCGTCTACGGCGGGCGCCAGTGGCATGTCGGGCGCGGTCTGTGGGGTTGCGGTGGATTCGTTCATGGCGTACCTTTCAGCTTGCGAGGGCGACAGCGGCTTGGGGGGCGGCGGTGGCTTCGATGGGT
>JAUYGP010000605.1 GCA_030690515.1 Giesbergeria sp. | reverse complement strand
ACTCGGGATTGGATGCCACCGAGAACGCCAGCTCGGGCAGGCCGCGCGCTTGCAGCGCCTGCGCGACCACCTCGCGCACCCGGTCCGCCGTGCCCACGGGCACCGTGCTCTTGTTGACAATGAGCCGAGGCTCCCGCATGCGCTCGGCAATGGCGCGCGCCGCCGCGAGCACATGCTGCAGGTCGGCCGAGCCATCTTCACCCGCAGGCGTGCCGACGGCGATGAACTGCACGCTGCCATGTGCCACTGCATGGTCCACGTCGCCTGTGAAGGCCAGCCGCCCGCTGCGCGTGTTGCGCAGCACGATGTCGAGCAGGCCGGGCTCGTGGATGGGCAGCTCGCCGCACAGCAGGGTGGCAATGCGCTCGCGGTCGCGGTCCAGGCAGACCACGTGGTTGCCCATCTCCGCAAGGCAGGCGCCCGTCACCAGGCCCACGTATCCGGTTCCAACGACGGTGATTTTCATGGGGCAGCGTTCACAGGGGTTTGACCGCCCAGGTCAGGCGGTGTGTGCGAAAAAAAGGCGCCAGCCGCGAGGCGGGGGCGATCAGCGCCGCTGGCAGGCGCCGTGCAAGGGGTGGGGCCAGGGTGAGCCGTAGTGAATGCAGCCTGGCCTCGGGAAACAGCACGCGCAGGTCGGCCAGCGGGACTTTGCGCACATCGGGATTGTGCGGGTTGTCCACCACAAAGTCGTACACCAGCACACCACCGCCCGGCGCCACCCAGCGCCACAGCGTGCGCGCAAACTGCTGCCGGTAGGTGGGGTCCAGCAGCGAGCTGAACACGGTGAAGGCCAGTACCGCCTGCTGGCTGGCGTCCGCGACCGGCACCGTGCAGGCGTCGCCTTCGATGAGCCGCACACCGCCTGGAAGCACTGCGCGTGCGGCAACGGCGCGCTCGGGCAGCAACTCGATGCCGGTCAACTGCGTGGGCGTGGCGCCCAGGCGCAGCAGGTCCAGCAGGTTGCCGCCGCTGCCGCAGCCCACTTCGAGCAGGGCCTTGTCGGCCAGGCTGTGCCAGCCGTGCGCGCGCCACAACCGTGCCATGGCCTGCAGGCGCTCCTGTTGCGCCTGCAGGGCTGCCGCATTGGCGTACAGGCTGTAGCGCTGTGCGTCGGCGCCGCGGTCGCGCCGGGCGTAGCGTGCCTGCACGGCGTGCGTCTCGGGCGTGCTCATCGCGTGATCCTCGCAAAGCGCTGCGCCGGTGTGCGCTTGCGCAGCACATCCCACAGCCCTTGCCAGGTGCCCCAGCCGTAGCCCAGGTGGAAAGCTGCGATCACGGCGGGCAGGCGTGGCAGCAGGCGCCAGGAGCCGGCAGCGCGCGCCGCCGCCACACTCGCCAGCGCCAGATAGGCGCCATAGAGCGCCAGCAGCGCTACGGCGGGCCAGGGCGTCCAGGGCAGCAGCAGGACGCTCACGAGGAGGGCGGC
>JAUYGP010000572.1 GCA_030690515.1 Giesbergeria sp. | reverse complement strand
ATTGCTGGCGGGCGCCAGTGTGCCCTGCGGGGCAACCGACATGTCCGCAGGTTCCGTCAGCGGCAGGTGGTTTGTGTCAGGCAGGGGCGCCGCGCCCCACAAGGCGCCCAGGTCAGAAACCTTGTGGCCCACTCTTTCATCAAATTTGATAGCTGATTGCGCTTGATGGGTAAGCGCTGGAGGCCATTTTTCCTCAAAATTTTGTGCAGATGCCGGAGGCGGCGCCACCGCCAGGGCCGCGGCGCGGGGGATGGCCAGGGCATTTTCCACCGCATGGCGCACGGCCTGGTGCACCTCGCGGCTGTCGCGAAAGCGCACCTCGATCTTGGTCGGGTGCACGTTCACGTCCACGCGCGCCGGGTCGATCTCGATGTAGAGCGCATACACCGGCTGGCGCTGGCCGTGCAGCACATCCTCGTAGGCGCTGCGCGCGGCGTGCGTGACCACCTTGTCGCGCACGAAGCGGCCATTGACGTAGCAGTATTGCTGGTCGGCCCGCGAGCGTGCGGCGTCGGGCAGGCCCGCACGGCCGGTGATGGTGACGCGCCCCTCGGTGTGACGCACGGGCACGGACTGCGCCACAAAGTCGTCGCCCAGCACGTCGGCCAGGCGGCGCGCCAGGGCGTCCTGCACATCGCTCTGGTCTGGCACAAAAGTGGCGCGCCATTGCTCGACGAGCTTGCCCTCGTGCCAGATGGCAAAACCCACGTCGGGCCGCGCGAGCGCGTGGCGGCGAACGGCCTCCACGCAGTGGGCCAGCTCGGTGGCGTCGGTTTTGAGAAACTTGCGCCGCGCGGGGGTGCTGAAGAACAGTTCTTTCACCTCCACCGTGGTGCCGCCGCTGCGCGCCACGGGGCGCAGCTCGCCGCTGCGTGCGTCGAGCAGAAATGCGTTGGCCTGCGCGGCCGGGCGTGAGAGCAGGGCCATCTCTGATACCGAGGCAATGGCGGCCAGTGCCTCGCCCCGAAAGCCCATGGTGGCCACGGTTTCCAGGTCGTTCAGGCTGGTGATCTTGCTGGTGGCGTGGCGGCGCAAGGCGATGGGCAGTTCTCCCTGCGGGATGCCGCAGCCGTCATCCTCCACCGCAATCAGGCGCACGCCGCCCGCGAGCAGCCGCACGGTGATCTGGGTTGCGCCGGAATCGAGGGCGTTGTCCACCAGTTCGCGCACCACCGAGGCGGGGCGCTCGACCACTTCGCCTGCGGCGATCTGGCTGATGAGTTCGTCGGGCAGGTCGCAGATAGGGCGGCGGGTGGGCGGGATGGAGTGGGCTTCGTTCACCCGCAGGATTTTAGGGGGCAGGAAGCAGCGCTGTGGTCGGGTGGGGATAATGCGCGCTGCTATTGGCCGCACCCCATGGAAATCATTACCTTCCTGATCGACTTCATCCTGCATGTGGACAAACACCTCGAAGCCTTCGTGGTGGCTTATGGCGTGTGGGTGTATGCACTGCTGTTCATCATCGTTTTTGTCGAGACGGGCGTGGTCGTCATGCCCTTCCTACCGGGCGATTCCCTGCTCTTCATCGTGGGTGCACTGTGCGGCGCCGGGCTGATGGAGTTCGCACCCGCCGTGGCTGTGCTGCTGGCCGCAGCTGTGCTGGGCGACCAGTGCAACTACAGCATTGGCCGCTACTTCGGGCCCAAGGTGTTCCAGTGGGAAAACTCGCGCTGGTTTAACCGCCGTGCTTTTGACCAGGCACACGCCTTTTATGAACGCTACGGCGGCATCACCATTGTGCTGGCCCGCTTCATGCCTTTTATCCGCACTTTTGCCCCGTTTGTGGCGGGTGTGGCGGCCATGGATCGGGGCAAGTTCAGCGCTTACAACGTGGGTGGTGCCGTGCTGTGGGTGCTGAGCATCTGCACGGCGGGTTACTTTTTCGGCAACCTGGCCTGGGTGCGTGAGCATCTGGACAAGATCATCTGGGCGATGATCTTCATCCCGGGTTTGATCGCCCTCTTTGGCGCCTGGCGCGGGGCGCGAACAAAGACCGTGGCAGGGATGTAGGCAACTCGCGCGTTGGCCCAGACGCTCGGTGCAGTGTCTTGAACGGGGCTATCACCCGCGCTACCCCGCCTGCAAACACAGTGTCACCAGCAGCGAGGCATCCTGCACCGCCGTGAGCGCGCGCAGCGCCCGTGCTTCCAGGTGCACGAAGTCGCCGGGGTGCATGCGCTGGGCGCCGTCGCCGCCTTGGAATTCGACCTCGCCTTCGATGCACTGCACGGTGGCTTCGCCGCGTGTCATGTGCTCGGGCAGGCTTTTGCCTGTGAGCAGAACGATGCGCATCACTTCGAGTTGGCCGGCCTTGAGGATGGCGGTGCTGCTGGCCTGTACAAGCTGTGCGCCCAGGGGGCGAACGCTGACAATCTGGCCGGATTGGGCGTGGGGTTGTGCCATGGTTTGTCTCCTTGCTGCAGGATCCAGTATGCAGTGCCTGCCATGGCACTGTACCGGGGTGCGATGGCGGCGAGCAAGGGGAGTTATACCGATCGGCTGCGTGCCAGCGGCGGGTTCTTGGCGAAATAGCGAATGATGCCGCGCATCAGTGCATCGGCCAGCTGTTCCTGGTAGGCGCTGGTGCGCAGGCGCGCTTCTTCCTGAGGGTTGCTGATGAAGGCGGTTTCGACCAGCACGCTGGGAATGTCGGGCGCCTTGAGTACGGCAAACCCGGCTTGCTCGACGCGTGGCTTGTGCAGCTTGGCCATGCTGCCGATCTCGCCCAGCAGCACGCTGCCGAGCTTGAGGCTGTCGTTGATCTGCGCGGTGGTGCTCATGTCGATCAGGGCGCGTTGCACATGCCGGTCTTTGGCGCGCACGTTCAGCCCGCCCACCAGGTCGGCCTGGTTTTCCTTGTTGGCCAGCCAACGCGCAGCCGAACTGGAGGCGCCGTTCTGGCTGAGGGCAAACACGCTGGCGCCCCGTGCATCGGGGTTGGTGAAGGCGTCGGCGTGGATGCTGACAAACAGGTCGGCCTGCACGCGCTGCGCTTTTTGCACACGCGTGCCCAGAGGCACGAAATAGTCGCCATCGCGCGTCAGGTAGGCGCGCATGGGGTTGCCGCCCACGGTGGTGGCGTTGATGCGTTCGCGCAGTAGGTGGGCCACCTTGAGCACCACGTCTTTCTCGCGCGTACCGGCGGGGCCGACGGCGCCGGGGTCTTCGCCGCCATGGCCGGGGTCGAGGGCGATGATGATGAGCCGGTCGGTGTGCTGGGCCTTGAGGGTGATTGGGGCCGGGGCAGGAGGTGCTTCAGGCGCCACCACCGCGGCGGTGGGTTTGCGCGGGGCATCGGCACGGGCGATCAATTCGCCCAGTGGGTCGGCGGCCTCCAGGCTCCATGAGGGAGGGGGGGCTTCGTGGTGCGGGTTGGTCGGGGTGATTTCACCGGTATCGCGCAGGCGCTCGGCAATCAGCGCTTCGAGCGGGTCGATGGGGTTCTCGGGGTACAGGTCAAACACCAGTCGGTGCCCGTAGGCGGCCACGGGGGCGAGCGAGAACACCTGGGGCAGGGCGGCCTGTTTCAGGTCGACTACCAGGCGCACTACGCCCGGGGCGTTTTGGCCGACGCGGATGCCGGCAATGTTGGGGTCGTCGGGCCGCACCTTGGCGACCAGTTCGCGCAGTTCGGGGCTCAGGTCCAGGCCTTCGATGTCTACGGCCAGGCGCGGCGGTGTGCTGACAAAAAACTTCTTGGCACGCAAGGGTTGGTCAGATTCGAGGGTGACACGCGAGTATTCCGGGGCGGGCCACACACGCACGGCCACGATGGTGGCGCCGCGCGCAATCTGCTGCGTGCCCAGCAACAGCACCAGGCTTCCGGCCTGCAACAAAGTGCGGCGCGTGGGTGGTGCGGGGTGGGCGTTGTGCAGCGGTGGTGGGTTCATGCGCTCAATCCTTGCAGCAGTTGCAGGCCGAGAGGGGTGTGGGCCCGCAGTGTGACGTGGCGGGAGCTCTCGTCCGGTGCTTCAATGTGGATAGCAACATCCGCAGCAGGGATCAGCGCTGCGGCCTTTTCCGGCCATTCTGCCAGTTTCAGGCCGGGGCTGGCAAATACATCGCGAAAACCCGCGTCTTCCCATTCGCGCGGATCGCTGAAACGGTAGAAGTCGAAGTGCCAGATCGCCAGGCCAGGTGCCTCGTGCGGCTCCACCACGGCATAGGTCGGGCTTTTGATGCGGCCCTGCACGCCCAGGGCGCGCAGCAGGTGGCGCACCAGCGTGGTCTTGCCCGCGCCCAGGTCGCCGTGCAGGGTGATGAAGGCGTTGGCCAGCAGGGGTTGCGCGGCCAGTTGCTGGGCGAAGGCGGCGGTATCTTCCTCACTGCGCCAGGTGGCTTGCCGCACGGCCAGCGCAGGCGCACTTTCTACAATGGGGCGATGGTGATCAGCAGCAGTCAATGGGTTCCTCAAATTCAGCAATGGGCGCGCGAACTGGGATTCTCCCAAATTGGCGTGGCGGGTGTGGACTTGTCTTCGGCCGAGGACGGGTTGATGCAATGGCTGGAGCAAGGGTTCCATGGCGAGATGCATTACATGGCGACGCATGGCCTCAAGCGTGCGCGCCCGGCCGAGCTGGTGCCCGGCACGGTGAGCGTGATCACGGCGCGCATGGACTACTTGCCCAGCGACACCCCCATCGACATCCCCCCAGGATGGCAGGCCCTGGAGTTTGCTCGCCTGCAGCGCCCATCGGAGGGCATTGTGTCGGTCTATGCCCGGGGGCGGGACTACCACAAGGTGCTGCGCGCCCGGCTG
>JAUYGP010000571.1 GCA_030690515.1 Giesbergeria sp. | reverse complement strand
CGGCGGGGCGGTACACGTCGCCGGAGACGGTCAGCACCTTTTTCTTGCGCTTGGTAATCAGGTGCTTGGCCAGCTTGGCCGTGGTGGTGGTTTTGCCCGCGCCTTGCAAACCCGCCATCAGGATCACGGCCGGGGGCTGGGCTGCGAGGTTGATGTCGGACACGCCCTCGCCCATGGTGGCGGCCAGTTCGCGATTGACGATGCTGACCAGCATCTGCCCAGGTTTGAGCGATCCCAGCACCTCTTCACCCAGCGCCTTTTCCTTGACACGGGCAATGAAGTCGCGCACTACGGGCAGCGCCACGTCGGCTTCGAGCAGGGCCATGCGCACCTCGCGCAGCATGTCCTGCACGTTGGATTCGGTGATGCGGGCCTGGCCACGCATCTCCTTGACGAGGCGCGAAAGTTTGTCGGTAAGGGCGGAGGCCATGTCAGGTATTCCGGGGTAGGCCCGCGACCGGGGCGGCGGGAGGGGTTGCGCCCGAAGGCGGACCGTGGGTGAAAGGTAAACTGTGCAGCATGATTTTAGCTAGTAGCTCCCCCGTCAGTCTGGTGCTCGGGCTCGCCGCCGCCGCCGCCTATGCCGTTCCGGCCGTGGCAGCCACCCGTCTGCAGGCCCGGGGTGCCCGCGCAGCCCTGTGGCTGGCCTGGGTATTGCACGCTGCAACCCTGGCCTGGAGCATGCTGGAGACCACGCCACGCTTCGGTTTTGCCCCGGCGCTATCGGTCACCGCGTGGCTGGTGCTCACCGTCTATGCCATCGAACACCAGTTATTTCCGCAGTTACAGGCGCGCTGGACGCTGGCAGCGCTGGGAAGCCTGGCCGTGCTGCTGGCGGTGGTGTTCCCAGGCCAGGCCCTGCATGGCACGGCTTCGGCCTGGCTGCCGCTGCACTTGGCGCTGGGCATTTCGGCCTATGGGTTGCTGGCCGCTGCTGTGGTGCATGCGGCCTTGATGACGCGCGCTGAGCAGCGCATCCGCCTGGCGGTGGACCCGCACAGCGGCATGCCCTTACTGACCTTGGAGCGCCTGACCTTCCGCTTCGTGACGGCAGGTTTCGTGCTGCTGACCGCCACGCTGGCGGCCGGCATGCTGTTCAGCGAAGCGCTCTATGGCCGTGCCTGGCGCTGGGACCACAAGGCTGTGTTCTCGGTGCTGTCGTGGCTGACCTTTGCCGCACTGCTGCTCGGACGCAAGCGCTTTGGCTGGCGTGGCCGCAGTGCGGTGCGCATGCTCTACACGGGCGCTGCGCTGCTGCTTCTGGCCTACGTAGGCTCACGTTTTGCACTGGAAGTGGTGCTGGGGCGCAGCGCATGAAATATCTGCTGGTCCTTGCCGTCATCGCTGTGGGCTACGCTTTTTGGCGCGGCCAGCGCACGGGCGCCCCGCCGTCGAAGGGCAAACGCCCGCCGCTGCCCGCTCCACAAGACATGGTGGCCTGCGCGCGCTGCGGCGTACACCTGCCGCGCTCCGAGGCGCTGGCCCATGGCTCCCGCACCTACTGCTGCGCCGAGCACCAGCAGCAAGATGCACGCTGACACCTTGCCCCCCGACAGCGGCATGACCGCGCTGCCGCCGACAATGGATGAAACCCCTTTTCTGCGCCTGTGGCACGGTTTCCTGACGGGCCGCACCATGATCGCGCTGGCCCTGCTGCTGCTGCAAGCTGTGGGGCAAGTGATCAACCAGGCCTCCAACCCGCTGGTGCTCATGGTCTGCCTGGCTTATCTGGCCGCCACGCTGGCGCTGCGCGTGCTGGCCCGGCGGGCACCGCCCTCCCCCCAGGCGGGGCTGCACTGGCTACCATCCATTGGCGTGGACCTGGTGGCGGTGAGTGCGCTGCAGTTGCTGCACATCGGCGCCATGAACTTCACGCCTTTGCTGGGCCTGCCCATTCTCATGGCCTCGGTGCTGGGAACACTCACCCTGGCACTGGGCACCACGGCAGCCGCCACATTGTTGTTGCTGGCCTGGGCGTGGTGGCTGGGTTACCACGGAGCAGACACCGACACCGCGCAACGTTATCTGCAAGCCGCCTTGACAGGAACCGGGTATTTCATTGCGGCCTTCCTGATCCACCAGCTGGCCACCCGGCTGGTGCGAGAACAGCAAGTGGCCCAGCGCAGCAAAGTAGCAGCCCTGGTGCAAAGCCAGGTCAGCGCGCTGGTCATCCAGAATCTGACCGATGGCGTACTGGTGGTGGATGAAGAAGTCACAGTCCGTATGGCCAACCCGGCAGGGCTGTCGTTGCTGGGCTGCCCGCCCGGTTCAACTCCGTCTTTCACCTTGCACCAGACGACGGCGTGGCAGGCGCTGGTGACCCTGGCACGCCGGTCCTTCCGCCTGGACCAGCCCCAGACGGCCGACGTGAACCTGCTGAGCGAAGGGCGAAGCCCCGTGGGTCTGCACGTGCGCACCTGGCTCACGTCGCCACGCCGCAGCGCAGCCGGTGTACCAGGTGCCCGTTTGTGCGTGATGTTCCTGCACGATCTACGCGAGATGGAAGCCCGTCTGCGCACCGAAAAACTGGCGGCCATGGGCCGCATGTCGGCCGCCGTGGCGCATG
>JAUYGP010000565.1 GCA_030690515.1 Giesbergeria sp. | reverse complement strand
GATGCGCGCCGCACCGAGCAATTGGCGCAACAGGGCTTTGTCGCCCCCGCGCGGCTCGATGCCGAGCGCCTGGCGGTTGCACTGGCCCGCAAGGATGTCGAGGTCGCGCAGCAGGACCAGCGCGCGGCGCGTGCCGACCTGGCGCAGGCCCGCGCTGCGCTGGAGGTGGTCCAGCGCCCAGGCAGCGCGCCGGGTGCCCGGGTGTTTGAGGTGCGCGCCCCGGTCTCGGGCCGGGTGCTGCGCGTGGCCCAGGCCAGCGAAGGTATGGTGGCGCTGGGCGCGGTGCTGGTGGAGCTGGGCGACACCACGCAGCTGGAGGTGGTGGCGCCGCTGCTGTCCACCGATGCCTTGCAGGTGCGTGCGGGCAGCCCCGTGCGCATCGAGCGCTGGGGCGGACCCGGTGTGTTGCAGGGGCGGGTGCGCAGCGTGGAACCGGCGGCGTTCACCAAGGTGTCGGCCCTGGGGGTCGAGGAGCAGCGTGTGAACGTGCTCATTGACCTGACCGGCCCGCCCGCGCAGTGGGCCGCCCTGGGCGACGGCTACCGTGTGGTGGTGCGCGTGCTCACCCGTGAGGCGCCCGATGCCACGCTGGTGCCCGTCAGCGCGCTGTTTCCGCTGCCCGTGACCGAGAGTGCTAGCCCTGGTAGCAGTGCAGAAACGCCCCCACCCCGCATGGCCGTGTTTGTGGTGGAGGGCGGCCATGCCCACCGCGTGCCCGTGGTGCTGGAAGCCCGTGGCAGCACCCATGCCTGGGTGCGCGAAGGCCTGCAGGCTGGCGCGCAGGTGGTGGTGTATCCGCCCACAGCGTTGGCCGATGGGGCACGGGTGCGCGTACGGGCGCCCTGACCATGCAGGCCCGCCAATTTGATGCTGTCGCTGCCCTGGTCAGCCAGTTGCAGCGGCAGCCGCAGGCGTTTGGCCATGCCATAGAGACTGTGGAGTGCATCGAGACGCATATCTCCTGGCTGCTGCTGGCGGGCGACTGTGTGTACAAGTTCAAGAAGCCTTTGACGCTCGATTTCCTTGATTTCAGTACCGTCGCGTTGCGCCGTGCGGCCTGCCTGGAAGAGTTGCGCATCAACCGGCGCACCGCTCCCGGCCTCTACCGGGGGCTGGTCGCCGTGCAGGGCCAGGGCGGCGCGCTGCGCGTGCTGCCTGCCGACGAGGTTCGATGCGATGCCGAGCCCGCCGTGCACATGCGCCGGTTTGCGCAGGAAGACCTGCTCAGCCACGTGCTGGAACAGCAGTGCCTGCAGCCAGCCCACATCGACGCATTGGCGCGCCAGGTGGCGCAGTTCCATGGGCAGGCTGCCGTGGCGCAGCCAGGGCAGGGCTGGGGCATGCCGCAGGCCGTACGGGGCCCGGTGCACGACTGTGTGCAGGCATTGCAACAGCAGGAGGAGGGTGCGCCGTCGCCCTGGCTGCAACAGGTAGCGCCGTGGTGCGAGGCACAAGGCGCCGCGCTGGCACCGGTGTTTGAGGCCCGCTTGCACGCCGGCTGGGTGCGTGAGTGCCATGGTGACCTGCACCTGGCCAACCTGGTGCTCATCGACGGTGTGCCGCAACTCTTCGATGCCATCGAGTTCAACCCCGCGCTGCGCTGGATCGATTGCGTGGCCGATAGTGCCTTTCTGGTGATGGACCTGGAGGCGCGGGGCCGCGCCGACCTGGCCTGGCGTTTTTTCAATGCCTGGTTGGAGCACACGGGCGACTATGGCGGCCTACAGGTGCTTGCGTACTACCGCGTGTACCGCGCCCTGGTGCGCGCCCGGGTTGCGGGCATGCGCAGGGCGCAGGCCCAGGGGGCCGCACGCGCCGCCAGCACGCAGGAGCGCCAGCGGTACCTGGAACTGGCGGCGCGCACTACCCGGGTGCGGCCCGCCGCGCTGTGGCTGGCCCATGGATTCTCGGGGGCGGGGAAAAGCACACAGTCGCAGGCACTGATCGAGCAGCGCGGCGTGGTGCGCGTGCGGGCCGATGTGGAACGCAAGCGCCTGTTCGGCCTGGCGGCCCAGGACTCCAGTGCGGCGGTGCCGGGCGGTATCTACACCCGCGAAGCCTCGCAGCGCACCCACGACCGGCTGGCGCAGGTGGCCCGCGCCGCGCTGGACGCCGGGCACACGGTGCTGGTCGATGCCACATTTTTGAACCCGGCCTTGCGGGCGCGGTTCATGGCCCTGGCCGGTGACATGCAGGTGCCGTGCCGCATTCTGTCGTTTGAGGCGCCGCTGGAGGTGCTGCGCGCGCGGGTGCGAGCACGCCAGCAGGCAGGGGGTGATGCCTCCGAGGCCGGGCCGGACGTACTGGAGGCGCAGTGGGCTGCGGCCCGGCCCCTCTCGGCGCAGGAAGAGGCGCTGACCGTGCATGTGGACACGACCCGGCCCGTGGACTGGGACGTCTTGTTGCCGCGCGAAGAGGTTACAGACCCATTTGGCCAGGCATCAGATGCAGCAACACCGTGGTCATGACCAGGTAGCGCAGAAACTTGCCCACAGCCATGTAGGCCAGGCAAGGCCAGAACGGTAGCTTGAGCCAGCCGGCCACGGCGCACAGCGGGTCGCCCACCACGGGCAGCCAGCTCATCAGGCAGGCCTTGGCCCCGAAGCGCCGCAACCAGGCGAGGGTGCGTGCATCCTTGTGGTAGCCACGGGCCCGGTCCACGGCTTTGTGGGCCGCCAGTCCTATCCACCAGCTCAGGCCGCCGCCCAGCGTGTTGCCCGCAGTGGCGACCAAAATGGCGGGCCAGAACAGGTCCGGGTTGAGCTTGATAAGCCCGAACACCGCAGGTTCGGACCCCAGTGGCAGCAGCGTGGCCGAGACAAAGGCGACGACAAATATCGTGCTCAGGCCAAACTGGGGCAAAGCCAGCCAGTGCAGCAGCGGGTGCATCCAGGATTCCATGGAGGGCGAGTGTAGGGGTTGGCGGTGGAGTGCATGATGCCTCGCCGCAACGAAGGGACTGCATTTCATTTGCTGAAATTTTGAGCAGGTACAATCCTGCCTCCTTTTTCAGCAATCGCTGCCCCCTGAATTCTTCATGCTCATCGGCCACATTCCCTTGGCGAACCGTTTGTTCGTGGCACCGATGGCGGGCGTCACCGATCGGCCGTTCCGCCAGTTGTGCAAGCAGCTCGGTGCCGGGTATGCAGTGAGCGAAATGGTCACTTCGCGCAAGGATTTGTGGAACACCCTCAAGACCTCGCGCCGGGCCAACCACGCCGGGGAACCGGGGCCGATTGCCGTGCAGATCGCCGGCACTGATGCACCCATGATGGCCGCAGCTGCGGTCTACAACATAGAGCGCGGTGCGCAGATCATCGACATCAACATGGGCTGCCCGGCCAAGAAGGTGTGCAACGTGATGGCCGGCTCCGCCCTGCTGCAGGACGAAGCGCTGGTCGGACGGATTC
>JAUYGP010000561.1 GCA_030690515.1 Giesbergeria sp. | reverse complement strand
CATGCGCGTGCCCAGCACAATGCGCGCCTGCCCGCTGTGCGCCGCCAGCCAGCTTTTGAGGCGCTGCGGGTTCGTCATGCCGCTGTGCAGCGAGACGACGCTGTCCGCACCAAAGCGGGCCACAAAACGTTCTTCCAGTTGCGGCGTGAGGTTGATCTCGGGCACCATCACCAGCGCCTGGGCGGTGGGGCTGCGCGCCAGCAGGTCCTGCACGCAGCGCAGATAGACCTCGGTCTTGCCGCTGCCGGTGCTGCCAAACAACAGGAACGGGCCTTTTTGAGTATCAATTTCGGCTCTGGCGCTTTCCTGTTCTGCGCTAAGTGCTATCAAAGGTGTAGCGTTGAAGGTGTCGCCCTGCGTGCGGGGGCGGCGCAGGCGGCGTGCCAGTTGTTCGGGCTGCAGGTCGCGCTGTTGCGGGGGTAGGGCGGCCAGGGCCACCTCGCCCAGGCTGCGCTGGTAGTAGCGCGCCGCAAACGCCACCAGGCGGCGCCAGGGGGCGTCCAGCGGGGCCAGGCCTTCCAGCACCCCGGCCACGGCGCGCAACTGGTGGGGGGATGCGCTCTGGGCGCTGGCCGGTGCGTCCCACACCACGCCCAGCACCTCGCGCCGGCCCAGGGGAACCCGCACCAGCGTGCCGGGCGCAAGCGGCTGGGGGCTGGTGTAATCGAGCAGGTCGTCCACGCCGCTGTGTGACGGGGTGTTGACGGCCACCTGCACGGTGTGGGTGAGGGCGGTCACAGAGGGGCGATCAGGGCTAATGCCTTGATTTTCAGGCATTTGCACAGGCCGGGCCGCATTCTGTGGATAACTTTGTTGACATCCTGTCCGCCAGGCCGTATGGGGCCAGGCTGCGTTGTGCCGGTGCCAGAAGCAGAAAATTGCTGCAGTGCAAAAAATACCTTTTAAATCAATGTCTTGCTACGACAACATGCGCCTTGCAGGGCATGGGGTTAGTACCAGCAACGCCGCTCCCCCAGAAATGTGCACAAGTCAAGTGTGCGTGGTGCGTCAGCGGGGGGCAGTGGATCGCAACAGCGTCAATAAGGGCGTCCAGTTCACTCATTTTTTTGCATTTCGGCTGCAAGTGCTTGTGACGACAAGGGTTTTTTGAGTCATCCCACTTTTCTGTGGATAACTTTGTTGATATCCCGTTGGTGGGTCGCGCAAGCCCTTGTGCCGTCGTGCTTTGATCACTTTGCCTGCCAAACAGGCATTGCCTTTGCCGCCTTATGAATCAACCACTTACGTTGATGCCATGGATTGGCTGCCACTTTGCATGCATGCGGCCAGGAGAACTGGCCGCAGTGCCCGCTGGGCCGTCCGTGTGCATAAGTGCAGCACGGGCGGCGCTTCAGCGCTGACGCTGCGCGCGCGAATAGCTGTGCACGGCTTCGACCAGCGCGGTCACATGCTCGGGCGGGGTGAACTGGCTGATGCCGTGGCCCAGGTTGAAGATATGCGTCGGGCCGGTCGTCGTGCGATCGGTGTGGGGCCTGCCAAAACTGTCGAGCACGGCGTGCACCTGGCTCGCAATTTGCGCAGGCGGGGCGAACAGCACGTTCGGGTCGATATTGCCCTGCAGCGCCTTGCCGGGGCCACCCACCTGACCACCCACGATGGCGCGGGCTTTGCCCAGATTGGCTGTCCAGTCCAGGCCCAGCACCTCGCAGTCGAGGGCGTTCATGTCGTCGAGCCAAATGCCGCCGCCTTTGGTGAAGACGATGCGCGGCACATCCTGGCCATCGACCCCGGTGCGCTTGAGTTGCGCCAGCACGCGGCGGGTGTATTCCAGGCTGAACTGCTGGAACGCGCCATCGGCCAGCACGCCGCCCCAGCTGTCGAACACCATCACGGCCTGGGCGCCTGCGTCGATCTGGGCGTTCAGGTACTGCGCCACAGCGTCGGCGTTCACGGCCAGGATGCGGTGCATCAGGTCGGGGCGGCTGTACATCAGGCTCTTGACGAGGCGGTAATCGTCGCTGCCCTTGCCTTCGACCATGTAGCAGGCCAGCGTCCAGGGGCTGCCCGAGAAGCCGATCAACGGCACGCGGCCGTTCAGGGCCTTGCGGATGCTGGTGACGGCGTCGAACACATAGCGCAGCTTGTCCATGTCGGGCACGGCAAGTTCGGCCACGGCGGCCTCGTCGCGCACCTGCTTGGCAAAGCGCGGGCCCTCGCCTTCGGCAAACGTCAGGCCCAGGCCCATGGCGTCAGGCACGGTCAGGATGTCGCTGAACAAAATGGCGGCGTCGAGCGGGAAGCGGTCGAGCGGCTGCAGCGTCACTTCGGTGGCGTAGTCCACGTTGGTGGCCAGGCCCATAAAGCTGCCGGCGCGCGCGCGCGTGGCCTTGTATTCGGGCAGGTAGCGCCCCGCCTGGCGCATCAGCCACAGGGGGGTGTAGTCGGTGGCCTGGCGCCGGCAGGCGCGCAGGAAGGTGTCGTTGGTCAGGGGGGCGTAACTCATCCCCCGATTGTCGCCTAGCTTGCCGGGGTGGGCTGGGTGCAGGTCAACCCGGGGCGCCTAGCCGTTGGTGTTCCACCAGGGTGCATTTGTCCTGCACCACAGCCAGTCCGGCGGCGCGGGCGCGCTCGCAGGCCGCATCGTGGCGTACCCCCAGCTGCAGCCACAGGCCGCGCGCGCCAATGGCGATGGCCTCGTCGGCAATGGCCGGTACCTCGTCGCTCTGGCGAAAAACGTCCACCAGGTCGATCTGCACATGCCGGGCGGCCTCGGTCAGCGAAGGCCAGCAGCGCTCACCCAGAATTTCCGTGGCCAGCGGGTTCACCGGCACGATGCGGTAGCCCTGCTGCTGCAGGTACAGCGCCACATGGTGGCTGTCACGGTGCGCCTTGGGCGAGAGGCCCACCACGGCAATGGTGCGGCACTCGCGCAGCAGGGTGGCGGCTTCGGTGGGGGGGGAGGTGTTGGTCATGGAACAGGTTTATAGCGTGGCCAAGTTCTAAGGGCCACTGAATGGCCCGCGAGGCGCTGCGGCGCGGCAACGGACGAAGCAGGGGAAATTGTTTCGAAGCGCTACAGCGCTTTGGCCGACTTCAAGCGACATCTCCACTGAAGCCATGTCCTGAAAGCGATCTTTGCAAGCACAAATACTTGCATTTGAACCGCCTTTGCCGCAGCCCGGAACAAGCGCTTTGCCCCTGGGCCTACTTAACATCCCTCACAAACAAAAGGTGCATCTGGAGGGATGATTATGGACGTACGTTTCGCGGCCCCGCATGGTGCTGCACAAGAGGCCGTGGCTGAGGAAAGGGATGCCGCCGCTTCTCACGCAACGGGCGGCGCCTTCCTGGCGGCCTTGTGTGTGCTGGCCCGCTTCCACCAGATCGCCGCAGACCCTGCCACCCTGGCCCACCAATTGGGCCTACAGCCCAGCCAGTCGGCCAGCACCGACGACCTGCTGCGCGCGGCCAAACACCTGGGCCTCAAAGCCAAACTCTCGCGCACCACCCTGGAGCGCCTGCCCCTGTCCCCCTTGCCAGCCTTGGCCCTGCTGCGCTCAGACAACGGTGAGACACGCACCGTGGTACTGGCCCAATGCGACGGCCAGCGGGTGCTACTTCAGGACCCTGGTGCATCCGGCGCGGGGGGGCGCCCGGTCATCGAATCCATGGACGCCTTCGCCCAGCAGTGGACGGGCGAGCTCATCCTCATCACCAGCCGCGCCAGCTTGGCGGGCGATCTCGCCAAGTTCGACTTCTCCTGGTTCATCCCCAGCCTCGTCAAACACCGCAAGCTTTTGGGCGAAGTGCTGCTGATTTCCTTCATGCTGCAGCTCTTTGCGCTGGTCAGCCCGCTGTTCTTTCAGGTGGTCATGGACAAGGTGCTGGTGCACCGGGGCGTCACTACGCTGGACGTGCTGGTCATCGGCCTGGTGGTGGTCGTGGTGTTCGAGAGTGTGCTCAATGCGCTGCGCAGCTACGTCTTCAGCCACACCACCAGTCGCATCGACGTAGAACTGGGCGCCCGGCTGTTTCGCCACCTGGTGCAACTGCCCCTGGCCTACTTCCAGGCACGCCGCGTGGGCGACTCGGTGGCGCGCGTGCGCGAACTCGAGAACATCCGCAGCTTCTTGACGGGCAACGCCCTGACCGTGTTGCTGGACGTTCTGTTCTCGGTGATCTTCATTGCCGTCATGCTGCTCTACAGCGTGCCGCTAACGCTGATCGTGCTCGTCAGCCTGCCGCTGTACTTTGGCCTGAGCCTGGCCATCGTTCCCATCCTGCGCAAGCGGCTGGACGTCAAGTTTGCGCGAGGCGCAGAGAACCAGTCCATGCTGGTCGAGACCGTCACCGGCATTCAGACCGTCAAGGCCAGCGCGCTGGAGCCATCCTTCGCCCGCCGCTGGGACAACCAACTCGCCGCCTACGTCAGCGCCAGCTTCAAGACCCAGAACCTCGCCAGCTGGGCGCACGAAGGCGTCAACCTCATCGGAAAGCTGGTCAACGCCGCCACGCTGTGGTACGGCGCCCACCTGGTCATGGGCAATGAACTCACCGTGGGCCAGTTTGTGGCCTTCAACATGTTCGCCCAGCGCGTGGCCCAGCCCATCATGCGCATGGCCCAGCTGTGGACCGACTTCCAGCAAACCGGCATTTCCATGGCCCGCCTGGGCGACATCCTGAACACCCGCACAGAAGTGCCCCCCAGCAGCGCCGCCCAGCTGCCCCCGATCAAGGGCCGCATTACCCTGGACGGCATCCACTTTAGATACCGCCCCGAGGCCGCACCGGTACTGAGTGGCATCAGCCTGGACGTGCGCCCCGGCGAAGTGATCGGTATCGTGGGCCGCTCGGGCTCCGGCAAAAGCACGCTCACAAAGCTCGTCCAGCGCCTCTACACCCCCGAGCAAGGCCGCATCCTGGTGGACGGCATCGACATCAGCCTCATCGACGCCGCTCAACTGCGCCGCCAAGTGGGGGTGGTGCTGCAAGAGAACCTGCTCTTTAACCGCAGCGTGCGCGAGAACATCGCCATTGCCGACCCCGCGGCCCCCATCGAGACGGTAGTACACGCCGCCCACCTGGCAGGCGCGCACGACTTCATCAGCGAACTGCCCGAGGGCTACGACACCGTGGTGGGCGAACAAGGCAGCAGCCTCTCGGGCGGCCAGCGCCAGCGCATTGCCATTGCGCGCGCCCTGTTCACCAACCCGCGCATCCTCATCCTGGACGAAGCCACCAGCGCGCTCGACTACGAATCTGAGGCCATCGTGCAACGCAACATGGCGCACATATGCCAGGGCCGCAGCGTGCTCATCATTGCCCACCGCCTCTCTGCCGTGCGCCATGCCCACCGCATCATCGTGATGGACAAAGGCCGCATCGTCGAAGCCGGCCCGCACGACGCCTTGATCCAGAAACAGCAAGGCCTGTATGCCCACCTGTGGCGCATGCAGGATGGAAGCCGGGCAGGGCCGCCAACCGGCAGCACCACACCAGTCCCGGAGGCAGCGGCATGAACAGCGCAGCGCCAACCACCGACACCGACACCACCCCGCGCCACCCCGCCATTGAACTCCTGGCCCGCTACCGCGCCATCTTCAAAGCCGCCTGGCAGCACCGCACCGAACTGGCAGGCCCGGCACGGCTGGCCGACGAGCAAGCCTTTTTACCTGCAGCCCTGAGCCTGCAAGAGACCCCCGTGCACCCGGCCCCCCGGCGCATCGCCTTCGCGCTCATGGCGCTGTTTGTGATCGCACTGGTCTGGGCCATCTTCGGCAAGATCGACATCGTGGCCGTGGCGCCGGGCCGCATCATCGTGAGCGACCGCACCAAGCTCATCCAGCCCCTGGAGCGCAGCGTGGTGCAGCGCATCCTCGTCAAAGACGGCGACCACGTAGCAGCAGGCCAGCCCCTGGTGGAGCTGGACCCCACCATCGCCCAGGCAGACATTGCCAGCCTGATGGAGACCCGCAAGGCCGCCCAGTCTGAATGGCTGCGCACCTGGGTCTTGCAACAAATGCTATTAAAACAAGAGCTGTCAGCGCACGCCCATAAAGCGCTAGCGGCCAAAAATACTATAAATCAGGAGCTTCACCAGGCATCCCCCGCCGACTGGACCCCTGCCGACAAGGCCGACGCCCAGGCCCAACTGGCCACCGAATGGAGCGACATCACCGCCCGCCTGGCCAAGCTGTCGGCCGAACACCAGCGCCGCCAGGCCGAGATGGCCACCGTGCGCGCCATGATCGGCAAGCTCCAGGCCACCGTGCCCATCGCCCGCCAGCGCGAGCAAGACTTTGCGGCCCTCACCGCCCAGGGCTTTATGTCCGGCCACGCCAACCAGGACCGTGCGCGCGAACGCATTGAGTTAGAGCGCGACCTGGCCACCCAGCAAGCCCGCTACCAAGAAGCCCAGGCCGCCCTGACGGAAGCCGAACAAACCCGCGCCGCCTACCTGGCAGAAACCCGGCGCACCCTGAGCGAACGCCAGGCCCAGGCCGACTTGAAGCGCCACCAGACCGGGCAAGAACTCACCAAGGCCACCCAACGCGAACAGCTCGCCACCCTCACGGCCCCGGTAGCGGGCACCGTACAGCAACTGGCCCTGCACACCGAAGGCGGCGTGGTCACCGAAGCCCAAGCTCTCATGGTCATCGTTCCCGATGCCGCCAGCGTGAGCGCCGAGGTCACGCTGGAGAACAAGGACATCGGGTTTGTGGCGCCGGGGCAGGACGTGGCCATCAAGCTGGAGACCTTCCCCTTCACGCGCTACGGCACCGTCAAAGCAACGGTGGACAAGGTGACGCAGGACGCGGTGAATGACGAGAAACGCGGGGCGATCTTCCCGGCGATGTTGAAACTCAACCAGACCACGATTGATGTGGACGGCAGGCAGATCAAGCTGGCGCCGGGGATGAATATCACCGCGGAGATCAAGACGGGTAAACGCAGAGTTATTGAATATCTGCTGAGCCCGATTCAGAAGGCGGGGAGTGAGAGTTTGAGGGAGCGGTGAAAAAAAGGAATATTTATGAATAAACTAACTCAGATATTTGCAGATATTAATCCAATTAAGCATTGGAGCAAAATTCGTCGCCCGGTCTATTTTATTATTATCTGCTATGTGATATGGGGATGGAATCCACTCCCCAGTGATGAAGAGATGATTGAAAACTTCAAAACGCACCGAAGTGATTTTGAGGAAGCAGTTCGACGCTACAGAGAATACCAGTTTGGGAATGGAAAGAATGATTCAAACTGGTTCAAAGAAGGCGATGCGCTGAATATTTTTAATAGAACCGGCATCCATCATATAGATGATCAACTCGGAATATGGCTCCCCAATCCGTATGCGGTTGAAACGGCGCTCAAGGTAGATGAGATTTTTAAAAAATTCGGAGAAATATCTGCGAACGACAAATATAACCAGGATTTTTCCAGGGTCATGTTTTACAAAAAGCACTCCACTCTCAAAATTGGACCCACCAAGAATCCAAGAACAGGGAATCCTGAAACCGATAGCGCCATTGGGTACAGCCAGGTAACTATATTTTTTGGGTCTATTTGGAAGGATTATGTGTACTTTCCAGAGGCCCCAAAGGTTGAAAATGGGTGGCTTTTGTATCCCTTGCGAACTACCTTGCGCAAATCTGAAGACACCACATATCATGAAAAAGAAAAAGTGATGACATGGCAGGATAAGGAAAGGGTCTTTTCATCTCTTAATAGTTTTCCATTTCACTGGAGGGGATACGAATGCATCTATAGAAAAATTGAACCTCAATGGTATCTGCGAATGTGTCATGGTAACAATATTTTCTTTTAAGGAGTTATTATGGGTAAAGTGGTTTATTTGAGTGGTGCTGTCAGCGAGGCTTACAGTACAAATGCCTTGGATTACATCAGAAGATTTGGCGGAGAAATAACTTCGGTTGCACAAGCAGCAAAAATTTCAGCTGGAGCAATTGCCGGCGCAATGGCGGAGGAAAACACGGCCTACGGATTCGGTGACATAGCACTTGATTAATGTTCTAAATCAGGCTTCAATCCGGGGGCGGGCAAAGCCGCGCTAGTCACTTGTAGAGACTCATATGAAAAATTCCCCGCCATCATTAATTATAGATGTGGTGTTGCAAATGCGCAAAATCTATGCGTGGTTGCTAAAGGCGTTTAAGGCCCTGTCGCTGGAAAAGAAAGCCGCAGTAATGCTGTTAACGATAATTACATTAATTATCTCGTGCCGACAATTAACCTATGATCCGGGGTATTGCTCTACAACCCAGCATTACCACACCGATGCAGAACTCATTGAATACTCTCAGCGGGTACTTAAAGCGGAGGCCGCGCATTACGGGGGTATCGATGAATTCGAGAAAGAACTTATCAGGCGGAAGATACATCCCGAACAAGCTGGTCGGAATTTTAATCCTAATGATCCAAATTGCTGTAAAGTATATCGAGGAGCTAGTGATACACAACGAGGATGTGGAACAGATGAGTACCCGGTATGCGTGATATTAGATTTTCCGCCACTCAAGGAGCTTCCAAAAGGGAAAATATATTATCAGCGAGAGGGTAGGACGTATTTATTTGATGATTGCGGAAAACTTCGTAAAAGTTGGTCAATAGTTGGTTGAAAATTTATCTGGGAGAATCATGATTTATAATTGGACACAAATCGGCATCAAAGAAATCACGAATTTGTATTTGTACAAACAGATGGCCACACCGTCTGACTTGACGAATGAGGCCATCATTCGCCCAAAGGATGTCAGTGAAGCTGTGCGCTATGGCGCAGATATTGAAGTTGACATGCTCACCTACATGACGACAGGGCCAGGCCGATTTGCCTTGGGTTCAGAGTCGGCCATGGTGCAGGCATTCTTTTCGACAGTGAGTGATCTTTCATGGATGGAGCCCGGGAAGACATATAAAAAAGCAGATATTATCTCTCATCTTCAGTTGGATCCAAAAAGTGACCGTATTACGATTCGGCAGGTTGAATTGGCCGATGCGGCTTCTGACTATTGGCAGCGTTCTTACATCTGGAATTCGGGTCTATTCAAATTATCCGATGACGTCATATTCACGGTTGACACTCAAGGCAAACGCAGCATCAATAATTATTCCGTTCGTCCATATGACGAAGACTTTGATTTTAATGGTGGTGGAATTATTGCCGCAGTTGCCAACTCGGTGCTAGAGGCTGACATCGACCCCTGGAAAATAGGTCGCAAAGTTAATATCAAATTTGTTGATGGAGGCATGCAGACAAAAACCTACACGGTTGCGGACATATCATCCGAATCTCTCAGGCATATTGGTCATGTAACCTCTGGCGCTGTGCATATGGCTTCTGGCCATATTGGTTTGGCAGCCATTCAAGCGCAACTTTGGGATGGCGGAGTTACAAAATATCTATACAAAGACAAAGCCATTATTTATGGAACAACCGACTCAGATGTCCTTTCAGAAGCACAGTTAAATGATCTACCACTGGTGTCGCAACTCAAGTCTTATGGGCAATCAAATGGTGTTGCATTGATTGCTGATGGGGGCAACGACACTCTGACAGGTGGCAGTAAGTCGGATTATTTGCAGGGCGGCTCCGGCGCCGACACCCTCTCCGGCAAAGACGGCGCAGACTACCTCGAAGGCGGGGCCGATGCCGACACCTACGTGCTGCAAACGGGCCTCACAGGCATAGACACCCTGGTAGACAGCGGCGCCAACACCCTGCAGGTCGACGGTAAAACCGTCTCTGGCGCCTTTGCCCAGGTGGCGGGCATGGGCGGGGACATCTACTACAGCGCAGACAAATCCTACCAACTGCGCAAAGCCGAGGACGGCGTGTGGCGCCTATCGGCCAAGAACGCCAGTACGGGCCAGTACAGCGCAGTGGCCGACCTCAAGAACTGGAAGGATGGCGACTACGGGCTCTCCATTGGCGCACCCACACAAGAGCCCGAACGCATCGCCCCGGTGGTGTACCCCAACAGCGTGGCCTACCTGGCCATGGACGGCGCAGCAGCCCCCAAGGGCGTGACCTTTGGCGGGGGCAACAAAAGCGACAGCTTCAACGGCAGTGCCTTTGACGACGTGATCACCACCGGAGGGGGCCTGAGCAACTACGTCATGGCCTACAGCGGAGACGACATGGTGGTGGGAGGCGATGGGCGCGACTTCATCCGCACTGGCCAGAATTCCACCAGCCCCACGATCAAGGACAACGATATTGCCTTTGGTGGCGAGAACAGCGATGTGCTCATGGGCGGCGCAGGCGACGACCAGCTTTGGGGTGAATACATCGACAGCGCCAACGAAGCGGCCGGGGCCGACAGCAGCGAACGCGGCGACTGGGTCAGCGGCGAACTGGGCAACGATACCCTCAGCGGATCCAGGCGAAGCGACGTGCTGTTTGGTGGGGCGGGGCAAGACATCGTCAAAGGCGGCGCGGGCGACGACCTGATTCTGGGCGACGGGCACTACACCCCCTTCTCCAAGAGCATTGCATTGGACTATGCCGAGAGCCTCACCCAGTCCTTCATATGGGAAGATGCCAGGCAAGACATGGTCAAGGTGCACCCCAGCAACTACGGCTTGCACCCGGTCACGGTGGCCTCGGGCCTGGCCTTCAACTGGACCTGGGCGCCCACCGCGCAGAACGACTACGAACTCAAGGCGCCGGTGGGCCTGATCACCGACAAGCGTGTCGCTGCAGATGGGGGCGATGACCGCCTGTTTGGCGGCGAGGGCGCTGACTGGATGGCCGGGCAGACGGGAAGCGACACCCTGTTTGGTGGCGCAGGCGACGACATCATGTACGGCGACGACCTGGGCATGGCAGACGCCGATGCGGGCCAGGATCTCATGTATGGCGACGCAGGCAACGACAAGATGTATGGCGGGGCCAAGGAAGACGTGCTTGACGGTGGCCAGGGCGACGACAAGCTCTACGGCGAAGCGGGCAACGACTTTCTGCTGGGCCAGGAGGGCAGCGACGAACTCTCGGGCAACGAAGGAAACGACACCCTGGACGGCGGCGCAGGCGCAGACCGCCTTCTGGGCGGAGACGGTGACGATCAGCTCTGGGGTGGTGATGGGGACGACATCCTGGACGGCGGCGCCGGTGCAGACCGCCTGCACGGCGGGCGCGGCAAAGACCAGCTACAAGGCGGCGCGGGCGACGACGCCTACCTGTTTGACGCAGGCGACGACGCAGGCGTGGTGAGCAGCGCCACCGACAGCGACGGCAACAACACCGTGCAGCTCAGCGGCGGCGCGCTCAAAGACATGCAACTGACCGGAAGCGACAGCGCCTGGCTGCTGCGCTACACCAAAGACGACAGCGTCCAGCTGAGCGGCACCTTCAACGTGCAATGGGGCGGGCGCAAATACACCCTGGCCGAACTGGCCAAGGCCATTGCAGACGCCAACCAGCCCGACACACCACCCCCACCGCCGGTGGACAACCGCGCGCCCACCGTTGCGACCCCACTCAACGACGCCACCGTGGTGGAGCACGTACCGCTGGTGCTCCTCATCCCAGAGGCCACCTTCAGCGACCCCGACAAAGGCGACAAACTCAGCTACAGCGCCAGCCTTGCCTCGGGTGCCGCCCTGCCCGCATGGCTGGTGTTTGACGCACCCACACGCACCCTGCGCGGCACGCCCGATGGCAACGCCGCAGGCACCCTGCAAGTGCGCATCACCGCCACCGACCCAGGAGGCCTGAGCGCCAGCAGCGCCTTTGCGCTGACTATCAACGACGCACCAACGCCGCCCGTGCCCCACACCATCGTGGGCACCCCGGGCGATGACACCCTCAAGGGAAGCGCCCAAGCCGACACCATGCGGGGCGATGCCGGCAACGACACCCTCAAGGGTATGGAAGGCGACGACGTGCTCTACGGCGAAGACGGCGAAGACACCCTGCGCGCAGGCGATGGCGCCGACAAGCTCTACGGTGGTGCAGGGGACGATGCACTCTACGGCGATGCAGGAGACGACATCCTGGACGGCGGCGCGGGCAACGACATCTTGCAAGGGGGGCTGGGCAATGACACCTACT
>JAUYGP010000558.1 GCA_030690515.1 Giesbergeria sp. | reverse complement strand
AACCCATAGACGGCGCGCTTGGCGGGGGGGTGGGCCAGGGGCGTTGTAATGGGCAGACGATGTGCACAAAGAAAAAAACCGCCAACACCAGAAGGTGCGGCGGTTTTAAGCAAAAAATGGCTCCAGCGCTTATGCATCAAGCGCTAATAGCTATCAATTCAGGAGTTTTTGATGCGCTTGCCTGCGTGCGTCACTTCTGGATATCCCCCAGGCACAAATACTTGATCTCCACATAGTCATCCATGCCATGGTGCGAACCCTCGCGGCCCAGGCCCGACTGCTTGACACCACCAAAGGGCACATGCTCGGTGGCCAGAATGCCCACGTTGATACCCACCATGCCGTATTCGAGCGCCTCGCCCACGCGGAAGATGCGCCCCACATCGCGGCTGTAGAAATAGCTGGCCAGCCCAAACTCGGTGTTGTTGGCCGCATCAATGGCTTCCTGCTCGGTCTCGAACTTGAAGACTGGGGCAAAGGGGCCAAAGGTTTCTTCGGTGGCGCAGAGCATGTCGGCACTGGCATCGGCCACCACGGTGGGCTCGAAGAACTGGCCTGAACCCAGGGTTGTGAGGCGCTTGCCACCGGTGAGCACCTTGCCCCCCTTGGCGATGGCGTCGTCCACATGGCGCTGCACCTTCACCAGCGCGGCTTCCTCGATCAGCGGCCCCTGGTTCACGCCGTCTTCAAAGCCGTTGCCAATCTTGGCCGTGGCCACCTTGGCCGCAAACTTGCGCACAAACTCGTCATATACCCCGCTTTGCACATAGAAACGGTTGGAGCACACACAGGTCTGGCCCGCATTGCGGTACTTGCTGGCAAAGGCACCCTCGACGGCGCTGTCGATGTCCGCGTCGTTGAACACGATGAAAGGCGCATTGCCACCGAGTTCCAGCGACATCTTCTTGATGGTCGGCGCAGACTGCGCCATCAGAATGCGGCCCACCTCGGTCGACCCCGTAAAGCTGATGTGGCGCACGATGGGGCTCTCGCACAGCACCTTGCCAATGGCAATGGAGTTGTCGGCATCCGCACACAGGATGTTGAGCACACCGGCCGGAATGCCCGCACGCTGGGCCAGCTCGCAGGCGGCCAGGGCGGTGAGCGGGGTCAGCTCTGCGGGCTTGATGACCACCGTGCAGCCCGCCGCCAGGGCCGGGGCCACCTTGCGGGTAATCATGGCCAGCGGGAAGTTCCAGGGCGTAATGGCCGCGCACACCCCAATGGGCTGCTTGATCACCATCAGGCGCCGGCTGTTGTCAAACTGCGGCAGCGTCTCGCCATTGACGCGCTTGGCCTCTTCGGCAAACCACTCGACAAAGCTGGCGCCATAGGCCACTTCGCCTTTGGCCTCAGGGAACGGCTTGCCCTGCTCGGCCGTCATGATGCGGCCCAGGTCATCCTGGTTAGCCATGAGCAGGTCGTACCACTTGCGCAAAATGATGCTGCGCTCCTTGGCGGTTTTGCTGCGCCATGCGGGCCAGGCGGCGTTGGCAGCATCGATGGCGGCCTTGGCATCTTGGGGGCCCAGGTTGGCGACATCGGCGAGGTGCGCCCCCGTGGCGGGATCGTGCACGGCAAAGCGGCGGGTGCCAGCGACCCACTGGCCGTTGATCAGGCCTTCGGTCTTGAGCAGGCTGGGGTCTTTGAGGGGGGCGAGGGGCATGGTGCGGGATGTAGATGACTAAAGAAAATATTTGCTATTAAAAATATAGCTTATAGCGCTTGATAGATAAGCGTTTCAGACGTATTTCACCCATAAACCACCCGTGCCCCCTATTTACGCCTGCCGCGCAGCCACTCCAAGGTGAGCATGAGCGCGGTGGTGAACAGGATGAGCAAGGTGGCCACGGCCGCGATGGTGGGGGAGATGTTTTCACGGATACCAGTGAACATCTGGCGCGGCAGCGTCACTTGGTCTGGCCCGGCCAGGAACAGTGTGACCACGACTTCATCGAACGAGGTGGCAAAAGCAAACAGCGCACCCGAGATCACGCCCGGTGCGATCACGGGCAGCGTGACGCGAAAAAACGTCTCTAGCGGCCCGGCGCCCAGGCTTAGGCTGGCTTTGACCAAGTTGTGGTTGAAGCTTTGCAGCGTCGCCAGCACGGTGGTGACGACAAAGGGTGCGCCCAGCGCTGTGTGCACCAGGATCAGGCCCAGGTAGGTGTCGTTCAGCCCCAGCCGGGCGAAGTACAGGTAGCTGCTTACGCCTACGACCACCACGGGCACCACCATGGGCGCAATCAGCAGGCCGGTGATAAAGCCTTTGCCAAGGAACTGGGTGCGCGCCAGCCCCATGGCGGCCAGTGTGCCTAGCGTGGTAGCCAACAGCGTGGCGGCCGGCGCGATGATGAAGCTGTTTTTGGCGGCGCGGCTCCAGTCGCCCGAGTTCCACATGTCGCGGTACCACTGCAGCGACCAACCCTCGATGGGGTAGGCCAGGAAGGAGCTGTCGCTGAACGACAGCGGAATGATCACCACCACTGGCAGAAGCAAAAAGGCCAGCACGGCGATGCTGCCCAGACGCAGCGCATACCAACCCAGCTTGTCCAGCAGGGTGAAATAGGCGGGAAAAGTTGGAAACAGGAAATGCATGGTTCAGGCCTTACTGTGGTTAGCCCAGACTCAGCTCGGCCTTGCCCAGTTTGCGGTAGAGGGTGTAGAGCACCAGCGTGCACGCCAGCAGCACCGAGCCCAGTGCACAGGCCATGCTCCAGTTGACTTCGACGTTGGTGTATTGCGCCACGTAGTAGCTCAGCATCTGATCGCCTGGGCCGCCCAGCAGTGCGGGCGTAACGTAGTAGCCGATGCAGGTAATGAACACCAGCAGACCGCCTGCGGCCACGCCCGGGTAGGTTTGTGGCAGGTAGACGCGGAAAAACGCCGCCAGTGGTGCGCTGCCCAGCGAGATGGCTGCGCGCTGGTAGTTAGACGGCACGGACTTCATGACGCTGTAGAGCGGCAAAATCATGAAAGGCAGCAGGATGTGCACCATGGCAATGATCACGCCCAGGCGGTTGAACAGCAGCGGAATTGGCGTGTCGGTCACGCCTAGCCACATCAGGAAACGGTTGACCAGCCCGTTGTTTTGCAGCAGAACGATCCAGGCCGCAATGCGTACCAATACCGAAGTCCAGAACGGCAGCAGCACCAGGATGAGCAAAATGTTGGCCTTGCGTTCGCTCAAAGTGGCAAGCCAGTACGCCAGCGGGTAGCCCAACAGCAGCGCCGCCAGGGTGACGATGGCGCTGATCTTGAACGTGCGCACCAGGATGTCGCTGAAGGCTGCTGCGTTAGGTCCCACCTTGACGATCTCGCCCTGTGCCGTGCGTTTGAGGTCCAGCGAGGCGAGCAGATAGTCCGGCGTCCAGCGCGAGCTGTTTTTTGCGATGGCCTGCCAGTAAGAGAGTTCTTGCCAGCGGTCGTCATGCGCCAGCAAAGCGGCGCGGGCCGCTGCAGGAGAGAGGGGCTGGTCTAGTGGCAGGGTGCGGTAGGTACCCATGATGAGCGAACGCGAACCGCTCACTTCGCTGTTGAGGCGGCGCGCCAGGGCGCCCGCATCTGCCGTCTCCTTGAAGGCAGCGAAATCGGACAACAGGGCCGCGTAGGCTTTGTCCGGTGGAGGGCTTTTGCGGTCCCAGCCCACCAGCGCCTGTCCGGTCAGGGGCAGGGCATTGGCCACTTCCGGGTTTTCCACTGCACGTACCAGCAGGGATGCCAGCGGCACCAAAAAGAACACCACTAAAAAGGCCAGCAGGGGCAGGGTCAGCATGAGGGCGCGCAGTTTCCTGCGGCGCTCGGCGCGCCGCAGTTGTGCGGCCAGGTCGCTGTAGCTGTCCAAGGCCATGGGGGGTACTGGAAGGGAGCCGCTGGCAACACTCAT
>JAUYGP010000029.1:0-10000 GCA_030690515.1 Giesbergeria sp. | reverse complement strand
ATCTGGCGGCGGCGCGGCGCCCACCACCGCTGGAGCTGCGGCGTCGGGCACGTCGCCCCCGGCGGCGGAGGCTGGGTCTGTAGCGGCCTCGCCATCGGCGGGCGTGGCAGCGTCGACAGGCACTGGCGCGACCGCATCACCCCCCGCAGGCTGCGCGGTAGGCGGGGTCACGGCCAATAAGGAACGTTGAGAAGACTGCCAGTATTGCCAGCCGAACCAGCTCACCACCGCAAGCCCCAGCCCCAACACCAAACTGAGGATCAACCTGCGCACCCGCGCCTGGGGAGCCGGTGCGGGGGATGGTGCCGTTGCGCCCACCATGGCCTGCGCAGCCTGGCGTGCAGTCGCCGTGGCCGCAGGGTGTGTGGATGCGGCCGCACCGGGGGCGGGATTCTGGGCTCCAGCCGCTGGAGCAGCGGCTTCGGGCGCCGCCTGCGTGACGGTGTCCTCGGTGGGTGCCAGGGTCAGCGGGCGTTGCTCGCTGCGTTGCAGGGCATCGAGCAGCAGACTCACGGCAGGCTCCTTGCACCCGGCTCAAGGGGCTGGGCGTTTTGCATGCGCTCAGGCATGGGACGCAGCGCTTCGCTCAACTGGGGCTCGAAGGCCTGGTAATCTCCTGTGAGGCTGGCACTGTTGACGACCGTGGGTCGCAAGAAGATGACCAGTTCGCTCTTGGTGTTGCTGCGCTTCTTGTACTTGAACAGCTCGCCGATGCCCGGCAGGCTGCCCACGATGGGCGTCTGGTCTGTGCTGGAGGACACCTCCTCGCGCATCAGGCCACCGAGCACAGCCGTATCGCCCGAGCGAACCTTGATGACGGACTCCATCTCCCGCGTCTGGATCTGCGGAATACGGCTGGTGACCTCGGACACATCGATCCCACCCGAACGGGCCTGCGCCAGGTAAATAGGCACTGCGGGGTCCTCGACGTAGCCCACCACGCGCGACAACGTGGGCCGCAGCATCAGAGTGACCTGATCGGACTCGCTCACCTGGGGCATGACACTCATGACCAGCCCCACCGACACCGTGTTGGGCGTGGAGGTGATCGTGAACGTGGCCGCTGAACCGGATTGCCCCGGCGTGTAGTTGGCCGCCAGCGTGAAGTACACCAGGTCTTCGGTCACCTTGAGCAGGGCCGCCTGGTTGTTGAGTGCACTGATCTTCGGACTGGAGAGCACCTTGGTATTGCCAAACGATTCGAGCAGGCGCAATGCAGCGCTGATCTGCGTCAGCCCACTAGCGCTTTGGTAGGTGGGCGTGAAAGCCGCCATGCTGGGGATGATGCCGCTCACCGGCACGCCGGACGGCATCGAATTGCCGGCAGGCCCCACTTGCATAAAAGGCAGGCCGCGCCGAAACAGCGTCCAGTTGATGCCTTGCTGGTACTCGTCCGACAGGTTCACCTCGACAATGGTGGCCTCAATCATGACCTGGCGACCCGCGCTGGTCATGACCCGGTCCATGAATTCGCGCACCCGCATATGCTGGCGGTAGGTGGCGCGCACGGAGATCACGCCCGTTTCGGGGTTGGCAATGACCGATGCCGACTCCCGAAAACGTGCTGGGGCCGCCGCAGGCTTGGCCGCTACAGACGCCGCACCTGCCGCGCTGGACGCCGGGACTGCCGGTGCCGCTGCAACCGGTGCAACCGGTGCAGCAGCGCCCTCCGCCCCTTCGGGCAGTACCTTGTCGGTTTCGCGCAGCAGGTCACGGATGTTCTGCGTCAGCGTCTCCCAGAACTTGTTGTTGGACGTGTTCGCCAGCGAGCTGCTGGAGCTATTCCCCCCAGAGGCCCCGCCACCACCGATGCTGGTGCTGGCACTGACGGCGCTGCGTGCCTCGCGCGCCACATTGGGGTAGTCCACCCGGTAGTGGCGCAGCACCGGCGAGTCGGGCATGACGAACAGGTTGCGCCCTTCCATCTCGTAGCGCATGTTCACCTGCAGTGCGGCGCGATCGAGAATTTCGGTCAGTGTCTGGTCAATGGCGTTGATGCTGACGGTGCCCGCCAAATCAGGGTGCACGTCCAGGTTGAGACGGGCATCGCGGGCAATGGCAAACAGCAGGTTGCGGATATCGACGTTGTGCACGCTGACCGAAAACTGCTCGGCCTTTGTGCGCCCGGGGCCGGGCTGTGGCGGCAGAAGCGGCGCATCCACCAGAGCGGGAGGCACTCCCGGCGCAGCGGTGCCAGGACGCAAGTGACCGGGGCCAGGTGTCGGCGGTGTGACGGCACAACCCGCCAGCACCAGCGCCAGGCAGACCATGGGCACCGGCCGTCTCAGGTGTACGCTCAGCAAATAAGACAAAGGCGTCGTGGAGAAAAAACGGTTCATGTGGGCGCACGCTCAGGGTAAGACTCGGTTCGCAAACGACCCAGTGTACGAACCAGGGGACTGTACACCTTGGTTTGTTCCGGGAACTTCTGCAAGGCCTGCATGGCGGTCTCGCGGGACACATAGCGTCCGGTGTACACCGCCCAACGCCCGGCCGGGCTGGTCGACGGGCTGGCGTACTGCCGGTCGTGCACCCAGGTGGGGCTGTCGGCCTCTTTGGCACGGGCCAGCAGGCGCCGTGCTCCGGCAGCATCACCGGCTATGCCGATCTGCAGAACCCAAAATTCCTGGGCGGGGTCATCAAACACGGCACGGGTATGCAGCACCGCTTCACGCAGCGGCACCGGCAGATGGGCATAGCGCGCCGCCAGAGCGTCATCCCCAAGAGGCGGGACACTGACAGGCACAGCGTGCACCGGGATGGCGGGCTGGGCCACAGGTGCTGGCGGCGACAAAGGCGCTGCAGCCAGGGGCGCCGAGGCAAGTTCGTCCGGGACGGCAGCCACGCTTGCAGAAACAGCTGGAGCCTCTGCGGCAACCGCAGGTAATGCGTCGGGCACTCTCTCAGGCGGGGACACAGTTCCCAGGGCCGTCGGCTGCAGGTGGGGCACAGCCTCGCTGCGCTGGCCCAGGCCATAGCCCACCGCCAGCCCCACCACCAGCCCCCCCAGAACGAAGGCCAGCCAGGGCAGCGCGCGCCGCAGTCCTGCGGGCCGGTGCTGCCCTGATGCGCCGGGCGTTCCTGCCCTGAATTCAGCGATGGCCATGCGCACGTGCTCCCGGCCGACCAGGCGGGCACCCTGCGCAAAAGCGGCCAGCAAGGCCTTGTCGGCCAGCAGGTGGATAGCGCGGATGCGCCCACCGGAGGCCTCAACCAGTTGTCGCAAGGCCTTGGGTTCGAACAGCGCACCGCCCTGCCACCCGGCGCGGCGCACACGGTGGTCTATATAGGCGGCAGCATCAGGAGCGTTCAGGGGTTGCAGGTCAAACCGGTGCACCACGCGGTCGCGCACCTGGCGCAGTCGGGGCTGCGCCAGCAGGTCGTCCAGCTCAGGCTGGCCGAACAACACGATTTGCAAGAGCTTGCGCTGCGCGGTTTCCAGGTTGGACAGGAGCTTGACCTCTTCGAGCGACTCGGGCGGCATGGCTTGTGCCTCGTCGATCAGGACCACGGCACGGCGCCCCTGCGCATGACGCTCCAGCAAGGCGGCCTGGATGGCCAGCACCAGTGGCTGCCCGCTGGGCACCTCCAGGCCCCAATCGGCCACCATGGACTGCAGAATCTCGCGCGGGCCAAACGAAGGGTTGGCCAGGTAAACCAGATCGACCCGGTCACGTGGCATGCGCTCGGCCAGCATGCGGCACAACATGGTTTTACCGCTGCCCACCTCGCCCACCACGGTAATGATGCCGTCGTCGTCCAGCACTGCGTGTTGCAGCGCCTCCAAGATGGCGCCCCGGGCCTGCCCCTCGAAAAAGAATTTCCCATTGGGGGTGATCCCAAAGGGAGCTTCACTCAGCCGAAAGTGTTCCAGGTAGAGGGAAGACAAGGCAAACTCTTTTCAGATCAATAGTTTAGGCAAGACTGTTGATCCATGATAGTGGAATACCGGTAGTCCGGGGGCTTGGTGTAACCTTTTGTACGGTCAAACTGTGGCGCGCACGCAAATCCAGGCGCCGCGTTGACGTGATTCAGGACCGCTGCCACACCGCTGCAAAGAAACCATCGGTCTGGTGGCGGTGCGGCCACAGGCGCAGATAGCGGCTACCGGTGTCCCCGCCGCTGCACAGCGTGGCCGCATCCGGCACCTTGAGCTGCGCCAGCAGTTCGCCGGCATCGAGCGGCGTGAACTCTGGGTGCTGTAGCGCAAAGGCTTCGGCAATGGCTTCGTTCTCCTGCGGCAGCACGCTACAGGTGGCGTACACCAGACGGCCACCAGATTTCAGCAGGCGGGCGCTGCTGTCCAGAATGGCCGCCTGCTTGACCACCAGTTCCTCCAGAGCCTTCGGCGTCTGGCGCCATTTCAGGTCGGGGTTGCGGCGCAGCGTGCCCAGCCCCGAGCAAGGAGCATCGACCAACACCCGGTCGATCTTGCCGGCCAGGCGCTTGACCCGGTCGTCACGCTCATGGGCAATGGCGGCGGGGTGCACGTTGGACAACCCACTGCGGGCCATCCGGGGTTTGAGGGCATCGAGCCGGTGGGCTGCCACATCAAAGGCATACAGCCGCCCGGTGCTGCGCATGGTGGCGCCAATGGCCAGCGTTTTGCCGCCCGCGCCCGCACAAAAATCGACCACCATCTCGCCCCGTTTGGCGTCGAGCAGCAGGGCCAGCAGTTGCGAGCCTTCGTCCTGCACCTCGATAGCGCCGCGCACAAAGGCCGGCAGCTTTGCCAGCGGCGGCTTTCCGCTGGCACGCAAGCCCCAGGGTGAATAGGGTGTTACTTCTGTTTTGATAGCTGCTTGCGCAAGCTCCTTCTGCACATCAGCCCGTTTTTCCTTCAAAACATTGACACGCAGGTCCAGCGGCGCACTGCGCGCCAGCGAGGCCACCAGAGGCCAGAACTCGCTGCCCAGTTGCTCCTTGAGCGGCTGGGCCAGCCATTCGGGCAGGTTGTGGCGATGGCGCTCTAACAATTCATCTTCCTGTACACCGTCGCACTGCGCCAGCCACTGCTGCTCGCGGTCGTTCAAGGCTGCGCGCAAAAAGTCGCGCTGACCATGCACGGCCTGGGGGTTGGCACGCCGCGCTTCCTCGTCCTGCCAGTGGGCAAAGCCCAGGATGGCCATGCGCCGCTCCTTGGGGCCCGAGCCGGAGGGCGACATGTGGTCAAACAGCAGCTTCTTGCGCAGCACGGTGTACACCGTCTCAGCCAGGGCTGCGCGTTCGCGCTGGCCTAGACCCCGGTGGTCACGAAAGAAACGGGACACCACGGCATCGGCCGGGTGTTCAAAAGTAAGGGTCAGCCTGACGAGTTCAGCGCAGGCGTCCAGAAGGGCGTTGGGATGCATAGGCGCCATTGTCCCATCCTTGCCTGCCAGAGCCCCAACAGGGCGTTGGAATCTGGCTCAGGCCTTGTCGGTTGGTGGCGGGTCGGGCAACAGGCAGGCTTCAACCAGTTGCAGATCGTTGTCGCGCGCGAAGTTCATCACAAAATCCCAGGCCATGGGCTCATGGCCTTGCAGCGCGCGGTTAACCACCACGCACTTCACGCCATTGAGCGTGGTGGGGATACACCAGGGAGAATAGCTGAGGTGGCTGCCGGGGCGGGCGCCGCCCGGTCGAAAACTGCTCATCACCCCGGCCAGGCGCTCGGCCCAGTCACTCGGGCGGAAGGTTTTTCCGCTGAGCGTGACGCCCTGGATGAAAACTTCTTTGCTGGAAGGGGAGACCATCGGGTAGTGGAGGGTTAGGGACGGATGGGCAGGATCGCTGCTTGTTGCGTCGCAACACGGCATTCTAACTCTTATATAAGAGTTTGCCGACACCTGGCTGACTCCCCCAGGAACGTCCGGCCTAACGAGCGCATTGCAGTAATGCGCATTCGTCACCAACCCCTGCGGGCTCACGCCCTAGAATCGGTTCTCGATTTTTCCAGGGTTGCGCTGGCCGCAGCCCCTCACCCGCCCCGTCTGGAGAACAGTGCATGACCGCCTTCATTGAAGCCGCCTCGCCCCACGTGATGAACACCTATGGCCGCGTACCGATCGCACTGGCCCGTGGACAAGGCTGCCGCGTCTGGGACGTGAACGGCAAGGAATACCTGGACGGCCTGGGCGGCATTGCCGTGAACACGTTGGGCCACAACCATCCCCGACTGGTGCCTGCCTTGCAGGAGCAGATCGGCACACTGATCCACACGTCCAACTACTACCACATCCCCCTGCAAGAGCAGCTCGCCGCAAAGCTGGTGGAACTCTCGGGCATGAGTAACGTGTTCTTCTGCAATTCGGGGCTGGAGGCCAACGAGGCCGCTCTCAAGATCGCACGCAAATACGGCGTGGACAAGGGCATCGCCAAACCCGAAATCGTGGTGTACGAAAAAGCCTTTCATGGCCGCTCCATCGCCACCATGTCGGCCACCGGCAACCCAAAAATTTACAGTGGATTCGGCCCGCTGGTCGAGGGTTTCATCCGTGTGCCGATGAACGATATCGATGCCATCAAACAGGCCACCGAGGGCAACCCCAACGTGGTGGCGGTGTTCTTCGAGACCATCCAGGGCGAGGGCGGCATCAACGCCATGCGGGCAGAGTACCTGCAGCAGCTGCGCCAGCTGTGCACTGATCGCGACTGGCTGATGATGATCGACGAGGTGCAGTGCGGCGTGGGCCGCACCGGCAAATGGTTTGCGCACCAGTGGGCCGGTATCGTGCCCGACGTCATGCCCCTGGCCAAGGGCCTGGGCTCGGGCGTGCCCATCGGTGCGGTGGTGGCCGGCCCCAAGGCCGCCACGGTGCTGCAGCCCGGTAACCACGGCACCACCTTTGGCGGCAACCCACTGGCCATGCGCGCCGGGGTGGAAACCATCCGCATCATGGAAGAAGATGGCCTGCTGCAAAACGCCGCCACTGTAGGCGCGCACCTGCGCGCTGCGCTGGAACGCGAACTGGGCAGCCTGCCCGGCGTGAAAGAGGTGCGTGGCCAGGGCCTGATGCTGGGCATCGAGCTGACCAAGCCTTGCGGCGTGCTGATTGGGCGCGCGGCCGAGGCGGGGCTGCTGCTGAGCGTCACGGCCGACAGCGTGATCCGCCTGGTGCCCCCGCTGATTCTCACCACCGCGGAAGCCGACGAAATTGTCGCCAAACTCACACCCCTGGTGCACACCTTTCTGGCCGAGTAAACACCATGAAACATTACCTGCAATTCAACGATCTGAGTGCCGACGAATACACCTATCTGTTCGAGCGCGCTGCCATCATCAAGAAAAAGTTCAAGGCCTACGAAAAGCACCACCCGCTGGTGGACCGCACGCTGGCCATGATTTTCGAGAAGGCCAGCACGCGCACCCGCGTGAGCTTTGAGGCGGGCATGTACCAGCTCGGCGGCAGCGTGGTGCACCTGACCACAGGCGACAGCCAACTGGGCCGCGCCGAACCGATTGAAGACAGCGCCAAGGTCATCAGCCGCATGGTCGATCTGGTGATGATCCGCACCTTCGAACAGACCAAGATCGAGAATTTTGCCGCCCATTCGCGTGTGCCCGTCATCAACGGCCTGACGAACGAGTTCCACCCCTGCCAGATCCTGGCCGACATCTTCACCTTCATCGAGCACCGGGGCAGCATTGCTGGCAAAACCGTGGCCTGGGTGGGCGACGGCAACAACATGGCCAACACCTGGCTGCAGGCGGCAGAACTGTTGGGCTTCAAAGTGCATGTGAGCACGCCACGCGGCTATGAAGTTGATGAAAAATTGGCCGTTGGCGTACACGGGGCAAGCGCTGACAGCTATCAATTTTTCAGCAACCCCATGGACGCCTGCCAAGGCGCAGACCTGGTCACCACCGACGTGTGGACCAGCATGGGCTACGACGCAGAGAACGAAGCGCGCAGAAAGGCCTTTGCCGACTGGCGCGTGGACCAGGAGATGATGGCTGCCGCCAAACCCGATGCGCTGTTCATGCACTGCCTGCCTGCGCACCGGGGAGAAGAGGTGGAAGCGGACGTGATCGACGGGCCGCAGTCCGTGGTGTGGGATGAAGCAGAGAACAGGATGCACGCGCAGAAGGCCCTCATGGAGTACCTTCTGCTCGGTCGGATTGCATGAAGTCCTGAATGCTCTGGCGCGCCCCCGCACACGCCGCAGAACTCCAGGCCCAATGGCAGGCCCTGGGCGCTGCGCTGCAGCGCGACCATCCAGCATGGCAGCGTGAAGGCCAGCGGCTGATACGCAGCTGGTCGCGCTGGCCGCGCGCCTACCACGACACCACCCATCTGCACGCGTGCCTGCAGCATCTGCACACCGTACAGCACGACCTCCCGGGGGTTCTGCACAACCCTGCGGCGATGGCACTGGCCCTGTGGTTCCATGACGCGGTCTACTGGCCCTGGAGCGCCCACAATGAAGAGCGCAGCGCCGACTGGGCCGCCCGCTTTCTGCGTGCGCAGACATTGCCTGTAGCCCTGGTGGACACCGTGCACCAGCACATTCTGGACACACGCCACACACCCGGCCCGCTGACGGGCGATGCCCAGTGGGTGGTGGACATTGACCTGGCCATCCTGGGCCAAGGCACTGCGGTGTACGACCAGTTCGAGCGCAATGTGCGCCACGAGTATTTTTTTGTACGCCGCGCGCGCTACATCGCGGGCCGCAGCGCCGTGCTGCAGTCTTTTCTGGACCGCCCGCGCATCTATGGCACCGACTGGTTTTTTGCCCGCTACGAAGCCGCAGCCCGCCAGAACCTCGCGCGAGCCCTGGTAGCCCTGCACGGGGGCAGCGCATGACCCACCCCTGCCTGACCTGTGGCGCCTGCTGCGCCAGTTTTCGCGTGGACTTCTCGGTGCATGAAACCCAGGACATGGGCGGCGATGTGCCCGATGGGCTGGCCGTGGAAGTGACCGGCAGCACCTGCCGCATGCGCGGCACCGACCACAGCCCGCCGCGCTGCGCCGCCCTCACGGGCAAAGTGGGCAGCCAGGCCGCCTGCGGCATCTACGAATGGCGCCCCCCGTCCTGCCCTGCGGGTGTCTTTTATAAAGCAGGGCTCTAGCGCTTGATGGGAAAGCGCTTCAAGCTACCAAATTCATAGCAAACCACCCCCCGTTCCTGTAGAGATAGCAAACCGCTACCGCTCCAGCTAGGCCGAATACATGCCCGTGATGGTACCTACCTCGTAGCGCGCAAGGGGCTTTCAGTATCAATTTAATACCGAACCGTCGCCCAAACTTTTGCGCCCGGCTACAGCGGTGCGTCTCAACTACTACTGACGATGCCGCGTCGGTGAATGCCATTTCTCAAATCCATACCATCTACAGCAGGTGATTTAACTCAAAACCAGTCATAACATGTAACAGAGAACTCTTTTTGTTCTCTATATCCAACAACCCAATTTTTGAAAGTTTCATCTCAGAGTTTTGTTGTAGCCTCCCGTCGCCGTCACGCGGAGAGTGCTGGAAACTTGGTTTCAACTCCATTTCATATAACTACATCGGGGCCTGCGCCATTACATGATGCAACTGAATCGCCGTGCTTTTTCAAACTATTCCCTGTTAGCTCTGTCAGGCGTTGCAACATCAGTTTTCGCACAAGGTGACAGCAAAATCGTTCTGGGCCAGTCAGCCCCTTTTTCAGGTCCTTCTGCAGAGTTAGGCCTTCGGTTTAATGAAGGCGCACAGCTCTACTTTGACGCTATCAACGCCAAAGGCGGTGTACATGGCCGTCAGATTGAATTGCGCAAGGCCGACGATGGCTACGAACCCGAACGCACTGTGGCCAACACCCGTAAATTCATTTCCGACGGTGTATTGGCGCTCTTTGGGTACATTGGCACACCGACTACCCTGGCAGCCTTGCCCATTGCATCGGCGGCCAAGGTACCGCTCATTGCACCGTTCACCGGCGCCGCAGGGTTACGCGAGCCCTTTAACCGATACATCATCCATGTACGGGCCTCGTATGACGATGAGACACAAGCCATCGTGCGCCATTGTGCTTC
>JAUYGP010000549.1 GCA_030690515.1 Giesbergeria sp. | reverse complement strand
GATGCGGCGCTTCGCATGGTGGACCCGGCCGGTGCCATCCTGCGCGCGGCCGAGGCATTGTTTTCCGATGCGCGCGGCTTCGATCCGCGCAGCGCAACACGTACCTTCCGCGTGGCGGCAAGCGACTACCTCGATCCGTTTTTTTTGCCACGTCTGGTGGCGCGCATCAAGCAGGAGACGCCGCTGTGCCCCATCGAAATCTTGCCGCTTTCGCCCGACGCCCACTACCACGCGCTGCTGGCGCAGGGTGAGGCCGATGTGGTCATTGGCAACTGGCCACAGCCCCCGGACGACCTGCACCTGGGCCGGTTGCTGTCCGACGAGGTGGTGTGCCTGGTCAGCCAGGAGCACCCCGCCATGCGCCGGGGTTGGGACATCGACGAATGGCTAGAGTCGGAACACATTGCGCCCACGCCCACGCACCCGGGTGCGCGTGGCGTGATCGACGGTTATCTTGATACCCAGGGCCTCACCCGCAACATCACGGCGCGCTGCGCGCATTTCAGCCTGATTCCGGACATCGTGGCCTCCAGCTTGCTGGTGCTGACCACCGGGCGCCAGTACTGCGAGCGCTTCACCGCCCACCTTCCCGTGGCCATCCTGCCGTGCCCGGTGCATTTTCCGCCGCTCATGTATTACCAGCTCTGGCACGCGCGCAGCCACCATTCGGCGGCGGCGATATGGTTGCGCGAATGCATCCGGGGCGTTGCGCTTTCGCTACGAAAACAATAGCTGTCAGCGCTTTATCTATCAGCGTTAGAGGCCTATTTTTCCAAAAAAAGTAACAAATTGAGAGACAATTGCCCGCATGAGTTCCACCGCACCCCCTCCCGCAACCGGCTCGGCAGCGCCGCCCCGGTTGCAGCTCACGGGCATCACCAAGCGCTATCCCGCTGTGGTTGCCAACAGTGGCATCTCGCTGGTTGTGCAGCCCGGTGAAATCCACGCCGTGCTGGGCGAAAACGGCGCGGGCAAGTCCACGCTGATGAAGATCATCTACGGGGCCACCCGCCCCGACGAAGGCAGCGTGTCGTTCGATGGCCGCGCCGTGCATGTGCGCAACCCGCAAGAGGCGCGGCACCTGGGCATTGCCATGGTGTTCCAGCATTTCAGCCTGTTCGACACACTGACCGTGGCCGAGAACGTGTGGCTGGGGCTGGACAAAAGCCATTCCCTGGCCGACGTTACCCGCCGCATCACCGCCAAGGCGCAGGAGTACGGCCTGGACATCGACCCGCTGCGCCCGGTGCACACCCTGAGCGTGGGCGAGATGCAGCGCGTGGAGATCATCCGCGCCCTGCTGACCGAGCCGCGCCTGCTCATCCTCGATGAGCCCACCTCGGTGCTGACGCCCCAGGCCGTCGAAAAGCTCTTTGTCGTGCTGCGCAAGCTGGCGGACGAGGGCTGCAGCATTCTCTACATCAGCCACAAGCTGCACGAGATCCGCGCCCTGTGCACCGCCTGCACGGTGCTGCGCGGTGGCAAGGTGACAGGCGTGTGCGATCCGCGTGAAGAATCCAACGCGTCGCTTTCGCGCCTGATGATCGGCGCCGAGCCGCCCGCGCTGGAGCACCGCGCCGCCCAGACGGGTGACACCGTGCTGCGCGTGGCGGGCCTGAGCCTGCCGCGCACCGACCCGTTTGGTGTCGATCTGGTGGACCTGCAGCTCGATGTGCGGGCGGGCGAGGTGGTCGGTATTGCCGGTGTCTCGGGCAATGGACAAAAGGAAATGCTCTATGCGCTCTCGGGCGAGGACCAGCGCGCCCGTCCCGACATGGTGCAGGTGGCAGGCCAGAACGCCGGGCACCTGGACCCGCGCCAGCGCCGCGCGCTGGGCCTGCACTTTGTGCCCGAAGAGCGCCTGGGCCGGGGCGCCGTGCCCAGCATGGGCCTGGCGCACAACCTGCTGCTCACCCGCAGCGATGCCGTGGGCCGGGGCGGATGGCTCAAGATGTCCGTGCTGCAGGCCCAGGCCCAGGCCATCATCGAGCGCTTTGGCGTGCGGGCCGGTGGGCCGAATGCGGCGGCGCAGTCCCTCTCGGGCGGCAACCTGCAGAAGTTCATCGTCGGGCGGGAGGTCTCGGCCAACCCGACCCTGCTCATCGTCTCGCAGCCCACGTGGGGCGTGGATGTGGGTGCCGCGCAGCAAATCCGCAGCGAAATTCTGCAACTGCGCGATGCCGGCTGCGCCGTGCTGGTGCTCAGCGAAGAACTGGAAGAGCTGTTCGACATCAGCGACCGGTTGTACGTGATGGCCAAGGGGCGTCTGTCGCCGTCG
>JAUYGP010000532.1 GCA_030690515.1 Giesbergeria sp. | reverse complement strand
AGGGCGCCGTCGCAGCCAGGAGCTGCGGTAGCAGGCGTCCAGGAAGCATCGCGCCAGCACAGATCGTTGGTGCCGTTCTTCCAGACCAGCTCGTTGGTGCCGTTCTTCCAGTTGTCGACGGTTTGTGCGCCGGCGGCGGTTGCGAGCGCTGCGGAGGCAATCAACATTGCCACTTTGTTCAGTTTCTTCATGGTTCTCCTCTGGGGCGAAAAAGCCGCAGCCGCGCTGCGTAATTTGGACGTTGCTGGTGACCATCACCAAAAACGTTGAAATCGATTGTGCCATACGTAACCGACGGGTGTCCGCCCCAGGTTTGCCATGCCCGTAGGACAAATGCGCAATCGCACCGTTCTGTTGCGCCACCGCTACAGGCGCTTGCGCCTAAAATGACTCTCCTTTGCTGTCTTCTCGCCATCACATGACCCAGTTCGCCAAAGAAACCCTGCCCATCAGCCTTGAAGAGGAGATGCGCCGCAGTTATCTCGATTACGCCATGAGCGTGATCGTTGGGCGGGCGCTGCCCGATGCGCGCGATGGCCTCAAACCGGTGCACCGGCGCGTGCTGTTTGCCATGCACGAGATGGGCAACAACTACAACAGCAAATACCGCAAAAGTGCGCAAGCGGTGGGCGAGACGATGGGTAAATACCACCCACACGGCGACTCAGCCATCTACGACACCATCGTGCGAATGGCGCAACCGTTTAGCTTGCGCCACCCTTTGATTGATGGACAGGGCAATTTTGGTTCGGTCGATGGCGACAACGCGGCAGCCATGCGGTACACCGAAATCCGCCTGGACAAAATTGCCCACGAAATGTTGGCCGACATCGAGAAGGAGACGGTGGATTTCGGCCCGAACTACGACGGTAGCTTGAAAGAGCCCATCGTGCTTCCCAGCAAGCTGCCGAACCTCTTGGTCAACGGATCGTCCGGCATCGCGGTGGGCATGGCCACTAATATTCCGCCGCACAACCTCAATGAGGTGGTGGATGCCTGCCTGCATCTACTGCACCACCCGGAAGCGTCCATCGATGAGCTGATGGAAATCATCCCGGCACCCGATTTCCCTACTGCCGGCATCATCTACGGCATCAATGGCGTGAAGGACGGCTACCGCACCGGCCGCGGCAAGGTGGTGATGCGCGCCAAATGCCACTTCGAAGACATCGACAAGGGCCAGCGCCAAGCCATCATCGTTGACGAACTACCCTATCAGGTCAACAAGAAGACGCTGCAGGAACGCATG
>JAUYGP010000531.1 GCA_030690515.1 Giesbergeria sp. | reverse complement strand
GCCGCCGTGCCGGGCGTCAATTTGTGTGTCATCCCTGGACTGTAACGGCGCACGCAGGACAAGGCTTGCAGAAACATGGCACGATCGCACACACCTTTCCCTTTGCCTTGCAGGAGCCCCCCCACCATGAGTCTTGCCATCCAGATCCGCCAGCACGGCGGCCCCGAAGAACTCCAGATTGTTGATGTGACCGTGGGCGAACCCGGCCCGGGCGAGATTCGTATCCGCCACCATGCCATTGGACTGAATTTCATCGATGTGTACCACCGCACGGGCCTGTACCCGCTGTCCATGCCGGCCACCATCGGCATGGAGGCTGCTGGAGTGGTCGAGGCGGTGGGCGCAGGCGTCACCCACCTGCAGGTGGGCGACCGCGCCGCCTATGCGAGCCAGCCGCCCGGCAGTTACTGCGAAGTGCGTGTGATGCCGGCAAAGTGCGTGTGCAAGTTGCCCGATGCCATCAGCTTCGAAACCGGTGCGGCCATGATGCTCAAGGGCCTCACGGCACAGTACCTGCTGAAGAAGACGCTGCCGGTCGAGGGGCTGCACGCGGGTGACTTCGTGCTGTTCCACGCGGCTGCCGGTGGTGTGGGCCTGATTGCCTGCCAGTGGGCCCGTGCCCTGGGTTTGCAGCTCATCGCCACGGCGGGCACCGATGCCAAGTGCCAGCTGGCGCTGGCCAACGGTGCGGCGCACGCCATCAATTACCACACGGAGGATTTTGCGGCGCGCGTCAAGGACATCACCACAGGCCAGGGCGTGAAGGTGGTGTACGACTCGGTGGGCAAGGATACCTGGGACAAGTCGCTCGAATGCCTGCGGCCCTTCGGCCTGATGGCGAGCTTCGGCAATGCCTCGGGGCCCGTTGCGCCGTTTGCGCCGGGCATGCTGGGCGCCAAGGGCTCGCTGTATGTAACGCGCCAGACGCTGTTTACCCACATTGCCACGCGCGAATCCACCCAGGCCATGGCTGACGAGCTGTTTGCCGTGGTGGCCAGCGGCCAGGTGAAGATCCACATCGACCAGCGCTACCCACTCGCCCAGGTGCAGCAGGCGCACCGCGACCTGGAAGCGCGCAAGACCACGGGCTCGACCATTCTCACTTTGTGAGCGGCAGCATGGGCGCGTGGGCAGCCCACCGGAGAATTTTGATGAAATGATGCTCTATCGCTTACTAGGTAAGCGGTAGCAGCTATCAAAAAAGTAGTATTTTTCGGCTACGTGTCCGGCGTAGCAAGGGCTTGGGCAGCTTCCCAGCCGCTGCGTACAGCGCCTTCCAGTGTGGCTGGGTACGGGCCTGCGATGTAGTCGCCGCAGGCCTGCAGGCCGGGGGCAATGCAGGCGCCCGGACGCTGCAGGCCGGGAGTGCAGGCAAAGGTGGCGCGTTTTTCCACCACGGTCTGCACCACCTGCAGGTCAGGCAGGCCCAACTGTGCGCGGGCTTGCTGCAAGACCTGTTGTTCCGTCTGCGTGCGTTCGCCCTGGCTGTCGCTGGCCACAAAAGCCAGCAGGCCGGGCGGGCCGCCCAGCTGGCCCCGGTCAAAGACAAACTGAGCCGGATGTTCTGCGCTGCTGTGCAAGGCCAGCATGGGTTCGGGCAGCAGGTGGCCCTGGGCAGGCGGTGTGCCCTGGGCGTACACGGTGGTAATGGCCCGAAAGCGCAGCGCCTGCGCGCAGGCCGCCCAGTCGCACAGCGGCACGGTCATGGAATAAGGGGCCGTTTGCGCGCTGTGGGATACCAGGCGCGCCGCCTCGGTGCTGGAGGTGGCGAGTACCACTGCGTCGAAGGGGGTGCCATCCACAAGCCAGCCCTGGCCGGGGGCCGGTGGGGTGAGGGCCAGTACGCGCTCGCCTGTGCGCACCATGGCGCCCTGGCCCGTCAGCCAAGCGGTGGCGGCTTCGGGGAACAGCGTACCCAGGTCGACGCGCGGCAGCAGCAGGTTGCTACCACCGCGCCCGCTGAACAGGCTGTCCTGCAGCACGCGCAGAAACACCTGGCCGCTGGCGGCATGGGCGGGGGTGTTCAGCGCGGCCACGCACAGTGGGTCGATAAAACCGCCGAGCAAGCCCTGCGGCAGGTGGGCACACAGGGTGGCCACCGTGTCTTGCGGGGCACAGACAAAACCCGCACGCTGCCAAGTATGGGCTGTGCGCAGCAGGGCGATTCGGTCGCGCCAGGACCAGCCGCGTGCGCGGGCAATGCCCAGCAAGGCATCCCAGGGTGGGGGAAGGTCAGGCAATTGCAGGCCGTTGCCGTCGGGAAAGCGCAGCACCAGCGGCAGGCGCAACAGGGCCGCGTCTACATCCACGCCCACCAGGCGCATCAGGCGCAGCGAGGTGGTGTAGGCACCAATCAGGATGTGCTGGCCGTTATCCAGGACCAGGGGGGGAGCGTCGGTGCTGGGTATGGTGAGCGCGCGCGCCCTCCCGCCCACGGTGCGTGCGGCCTCGAATACCGTGGTCTGGTGGCCCCCCTGTGTGGCGGCAATGGCCGCAGCCAAGCCGGCCCAACCGGCGCCGATGATGGCAACGTTCATGCGTGTTGTGTTGTCAATTACATGCGCCCCAGGGCCTGCATCTTCCAGGCCAGCCAGAACTTGCGCAGCGGGGTGAGGCTGATGCGCTGGTGCAGCACGCGGAAGTCTTCGTGTTCGATCTCACGCAACAGCGTGCGGTAGATGCTGGCCATCATCAGGCCGGGCTTCTGGGCGCGGCGGTCGGCCTCGGGCAACAGCGCCAGGGCCTCGTCGTACAGCCGGTAGGCGCGCTCGGCCTGGAAGCGCATGAGTGCGGTAAAGCGCTCCGAGTATTCGCGCTTGAGGATTTCGTGCGCCTTCACGTCAAACTGCTGGAGTTCGTTCACCGGCAGGTAGATGCGGCCGCGCATGGCATCTTCGCCCACGTCGCGCAGGATGTTGGTCAGTTGCAGCGCCTGCCCGAGGCGGTGAGCGTACTGGGTGGTGGCGGGGTCGGTCTGGCCGAAGATACGCGCCGCCACTTCGCCCACCACCCCCGCGACCAGGTGGCAGTAGCGTTGCAGGCCTGGGTAGTCGAGGTAACGGGTTTGGTCCAGGTCCATCTGGCAGCCTTCGATGACGGCCAGCAGGTGGCGCGCTTCGATCTGGTAGCTGGAGGTGTGCGGCATCAGCGCCTGCATGACCGGGTGCGTTGCCTGGCCTTTGAAGGCCTGCGCCACTTCACCTTGCCACCAGGCCAGCTTGTTGCGGGCCACACCGGGATCGGATACTTCGTCGACCACGTCGTCCACTTCACGGCAAAATGCATAGAACGCTGTGATGGCCGCACGCCGGGGGCGAGGCATGAACAGAAAAGCGTAATAGAAGCTGCTGCCCGAGGCGGCTGCTTTTTGTTGGACGTACTGTTCCGGATTCATGGGGAGCGATTGTCCCATGGCGGGTGCGCCCCCCATGTCGGTTGGGCGCGCCATTGTCCGAGTGTTGCGCTCAGACGCGCGGTGGAGACCCGGTGTGGACGACTATGATGCGCTCGCGCGTAACAAATTGAAAGAAAGCATGTTCAACAACCTTCGTATCACGCTGCGGTTTGTCATTGTTCTGAGTGCGTTCTGGCTCTCCGGCGCGGTGGTGATCGCCGTCAGTTACTGGGGCTTGTCGTCCGCGCGGGACAGCCTCAAAACCGTGCATGACCGTGCCATGGTTCCGGCCCTGATGGCGTCGGACCTGATGGACTTGACTGTGCAGAACCGCCTCCAGGTGATTCTGGCGTTTCAGCATGCTCCGGAGAGCCCGATGGCGTCGATCCACGGCCACGAGGTTTCCGTTCACCTGAATGCCATCACTGCCAACCGGGACCGTATCAGCCAGATCATTAAAACCATTGAATCGAGTATTACCGACCCCGACGAGAAGACGGTGTTCGATGCCACCCGGTCCAGCCGCATGGCCTGGGTGGCCCAACTGGACGAAGCGACCAAGGCCATCCAGGCCGGGAACTACCAGTCGGAAGTGATGGCACGGTTTCTGAAGGCTGGAAGCGAGGATGGCGAGGCCGTAGTCAAAGCCACCGGGCAGTACCGCGACTTCCAGATCGCCCGTGCCGATGCCGCCTTGAAGGCAGCACAACAGCGCTATGAAATCGGGCTGATGGTGTTCGCTTTTGCCACCTTTGTGCTGGGCTTGCCCGCTTCGCTCATGGGCCTGCTGCTGCTGGCGCGCATGGTGGGGGGGTTTCGCCGGGTCAATGCCGCAGCCTCCGCCATCGCATCCAACAACCTTACGTTCAAGGTGGAGTCTTCGGGCAGCGATGAGATCAGTACCATGCTCGCGCAGATGGAAACCATGCGCAGCAACCTGCACCACATGATTGGGCAGGTGCACAAGGGCGCGGAAACCATTGCCGAGGCCTCCACCCAGGTGGCCGTGGGAACGCACGATCTGTCTGCACGCACCGAGCAGCAGGCCAGCGCGCTGGAGCAGACCGCATCGGCCACCGAACAGCTCTCGGGCACCGTGCAGCAAAACGCCGACAGCGCGGCCCAGGCCAGTCAGCTGGCCGCGACCGCGACCGGCGTGGCAGAGCGGGGTGGCGCGGTGGTGGCGCAGGTGGTGGGCACCATGGAGGCCATCAATGCCTCGTCGCGCAAGATCGTGGACATCATCGCCGTGATCGATGGCATTGCCTTCCAGACCAACATCCTGGCGCTGAACGCCGCCGTGGAAGCCGCCCGTGCGGGTGAACAGGGGCGCGGTTTTGCGGTGGTGGCCTCAGAGGTGCGCAGCCTGGCCGGGCGCAGTGCCGAGGCAGCCAAAGAGGTCAAGACCCTCATCAGCGATTCGGTCGACAAGGTGGGCGTGGGCAGCGAACAGGTGGCGGTGGCCGGAGCCACCATGCAGGAAATCGTGGCCGGCATCCAGCGTGTGGCCGATATCGTGGGCGAGATCGCCTCGGCCAGCCGAGAGCAGTCCATGGGTTTGGGGCAGATCAACCAGGCGGTGGCGCACCTCGATGGCGTGACGCAACAGAACGCTTCGTTGGTCGAGCAAACCTCGGCCGCATCCGCTGCTCTGCAGGAGCAGGCACGCCATCTGGCCACGCTGGCGGCCACGTTCCAGTTGCAGTAGCCGTGGGTGGGCTGCCGCGGCATGCCGGGGGGCTGCAGGCCCTACACTTGCCGCCCATGGATGTGCAAAACATGTTGGTGCTGGGCATCGAATCATCGTGTGACGAAACGGGTGTGGCGCTGGTGCGCACGCAGAGCAGCGGCGTGCCGGTTTTGCTGGCGCACGCGTTGCACAGCCAGATCGAAATGCACCAGGCCTATGGCGGCGTGGTGCCCGAGCTGGCCAGCCGCGACCATATCCGGCGTGTGCTGCCGTTGGCAGAAGAGGTGCTGGCCGAGTCGGGTTGCCGCCTGTCCGAAGTGGATGTGGTGGCGTACACCCGTGGCCCTGGCCTGGCCGGGGCGCTGTTGGTGGGCGCGGGCGTAGCCTGTGCTCTAGGCGCTGCGCTGGACAAGCCCGTGCTGGGCGTGCACCACCTCGAAGGCCATTTGCTTTCGCCCTTTCTGAGCGCCGATCCGCCGCAATTTCCCTTTGTGGCGTTGTTGGTCTCGGGTGGGCACACCCAACTCATGCGCGTGGAAGGCGTGGGTCGCTACGAGCTGCTGGGCGAAACCATCGACGATGCGGCGGGCGAGGCTTTCGACAAATCGGCCAAGCTCATGGGCCTGGGCTACCCCGGTGGTCCGGCGCTGTCGCGCCTGGCGCAGCAGGGCGACCCGGCGGCCTTCAAGCTGCCGCGTCCCTTGCTGCACAGTGGCAACCTGGATTTTTCCTTTGCCGGGCTCAAAACGGCGGTGCTGACCCAGGCGCGCAAACTGGGCGACGAACTGGAGGCACGCAAGGCCGATCTGGCCGCCAGCACCCAGGCGGCCATTGTGGATGTGCTGGTGAAGAAGTCGCTTACGGCGCTGCGGGAAACCGGGCTCAAGCGCATCGTGGTGGCCGGGGGCGTGGGCGCCAACCAACTGCTGCGTGCGCAGCTGGATGCCGCCTGCGCCAAGCTTGGTGTGCGCGTGCACTACCCCGAACTGCACCTGTGCACTGACAACGGCGCCATGATCGCCATGGCGGCCGCCATGCGCTTGCAGGCCGGGCAGCAGCAGGCAGTGTTCGACTATGCCTTCGACGTCAAGCCGCGCTGGCCGCTGAATGCAATTCAGTAAATGATCGCTGCAGACGGGGGCACCCGTTACCGGCCAAACGCCGTGAAAAGGCCGCGCTGACCTTTTGCACGGCGCGGCGGATTAGCTAGCGGGCTTGGTCATCTTGCCTGCCAGTTGCTCCGACACCCAGCCGAATCCGGCACCTACGGCAATCGACAAGAGGGTTGGCACGATCGCTGCTGTCGGCGTCATGTCCTTGCCCAGCAAAATCAGGCCAGCGACGGTGGCGAAGCCGTACACGCTCGACGGAATGGTGGAGAGGATGGGCAGGTGTGCGGCCAGCACGATCACGGCAGCGCCGATGCCCACAGCCACCGGAGCCGCCAAAGCACCAAGCGCACCCAGGTGCCCGATCAGCATCACAGACGCCATGCCCACGATCGCCCCAAAGGACATGCAGACCACGGTTTTGATCAGGCCATCGGTTTTGCCGCCGTTGTGAAAGAAGCTGGCCCAGGCCACGAAGGCCTGCCAGATCTGCATCTGGAACGCAGCCAGGGGGCCCAGGAACAGCCACGTGGCGGCGACGGCCAGCAGACCGATGGAAATGGCCAATGCAAACAACAAACTCATATATGTCTCCTCGTTGGTGGAATGAAAACGTCCTATCCCTGCGGGGCAGGACGCTGTAGACGACTCAACTTTCGTGCCATGGTGGCGCAGGGCTTTATGGTTTGAGAAGGCCCATGATTCGATTGACTTTTTCCCTCTTTTTGCAGTGCGGCTTGTTGTGTCGTGGCATGTTCCAGTGCTGTTCCATGGGCGCCGGTGTTGTGCAACAACGGTGCAGTGTGGAACAGATCCGATACCG
>JAUYGP010000523.1 GCA_030690515.1 Giesbergeria sp. | reverse complement strand
CACCCCGCCCGGTGAATGGGGCGCCGACATTGTGGTGGGCACCACACAACGCTTTGGCATGCCCATGGGCGCGGGCGGCCCGCACGCAGCCTACATGGCCTGCCGCGACGACTTCAAGCGCTCCATGCCGGGCCGCCTGGTGGGCGTCAGCGTGGACGTGCATGGCAAGCCGGCCTACCGCCTGGCCCTGCAAACGCGTGAACAACATATTCGCCGCGAAAAGGCCACCAGCAATATCTGCACCGCTCAGGTGCTGCCCGCCGTGATCGCCAGCATGTACGCCGTGTACCACGGCCCGCAAGGCCTGCGCCGCATCGCGCAACGAGTCGCCAGCTACACCGCCATCCTGACAAAGGGCCTGGAACAATTGGGCGCCCCGGTACGTGCACAGGCCACGTTTGATACCGTCAGCCTGAAGACCGATGGCGCTACCAAATCAATAGCTGCTCGCGCAGTGCAGATGGGCGCAAACCTGCGAATTTACTTCGAAAACTACCTGTGCATCTCGCTGGACGAAACCACCACGCGTGAAGACATCGCGCTGCTGTGGAAGGTTTTCGCCAAAGACGGCCAGGCCCTGCCGAGCTTCGACGCCTTTGAAAAGGGAGTGGAGTCGCTGATCCCCAGCGCGCTGCGCCGCACCAGCCCCTACCTCACGCACCCGGTGTTCAACACGCACCACAGCGAGACGGCCATGCTGCGCTACATCCGCCAGCTCTCCGACAAGGACCTGGCGCTGGACCGCTGCATGATCCCGCTGGGTTCGTGCACCATGAAGCTCAACGCGACCAGCGAGATGATTCCGATCACCTGGCCCGAGTTTGCCAACGTGCACCCCTTCGCACCGGCCAACCAGCTGGAGGGCTACCGCCTTCTGGACGAGCAGCTGAGCGCCTGGCTGTGCCAGGCCACAGGCTATGCCGGCGTGAGCCTGCAGCCCAATGCGGGCAGTCAAGGTGAATACGCAGGGCTGCTGGCCATCAAGGCCTGGCATGCGGCCCAGGGCCACACCGAGCGCAACATCTGCCTGATCCCCAGCAGCGCGCACGGCACCAACCCGGCCAGCGCACAAATGGTGGGTATGCAGGTGGTGGTGACCAAGTGCGACGAAAACGGCAACGTGGACATGGCCGATCTCAAGGCCAAATGCGAGCAGCACAGCGCGCAGCTGGCCTGCATGATGATCACCTACCCCAGCACGCACGGCGTGTTTGAAACCCAGGTCAAAGAACTGTGCGAACTGGTGCACCAACATGGTGGCCGCGTGTACGTGGACGGCGCCAACATGAACGCCCTGGTGGGTGTTGCCGCCCCTGGCGAATTTGGCGGCGACGTGAGCCACCTGAACCTGCACAAGACCTTCTGCATCCCCCACGGCGGCGGCGGCCCCGGCGTGGGCCCGGTGTGCGTGGTGGAAGACCTGGTGCCCTACCTGCCTGGCCATGCCACGGCGGGTTTGGCGGGTGGCGTGGGCGCTGTGTCCGCAGCCCCGCTGGGCAATGCTGCGGTGCTGCCGATTAGCTGGATGTACATCCGCATGATGGGGGCCGAGGGCCTGCAGGCCGCTACCGAGGCAGCCATCCTCTCGGCCAACTACATCAGCGCACGCCTGACGGACCACTACCCCACGCTGTACGCGAGCGAAAACGGCCATGTGGCGCACGAGTGCATCCTGGACCTGCGCCAGCTCAAGGACACCAGCGGTGTGATGGCAGAGGATG
>JAUYGP010000521.1 GCA_030690515.1 Giesbergeria sp. | reverse complement strand
CGCCGATGAAGATCTAATGCACGTTAAACTGGCGGACGAATCGGTTTGTATCGGCCCGCCATCGCCACTGAAAAGTTATCTGAATATACCCGCCATTATCGCTGCGGCCGAAGTGACGGACGCCGAGGCCATCCACCCGGGCTACGGTTTTCTCAGTGAGAACGCCGATTTTGCCGAGCGCGTGGAAAAGAGTGGTTTCCAGTTTATTGGCCCCACACCTGAAAACATCCGCATCATGGGTGACAAGGTGTCTGCGAAGCAGGCCATGATCAAGGCAGGTGTGCCATGCGTGCCTGGCTCCGAAGGCGAACTGCCCGACGATCCGGTGCAGATCCGCCGTATTGCCAAGGCGGTGGGCTACCCGGTGATCATCAAGGCGGCTGGCGGTGGCGGCGGTCGCGGCATGCGCGTGGTGCATACCGAGGCCGCGCTGGTCAACGCGGTGCAGATGACCAAGGCCGAAGCGGGCGCCGCGTTTGGCAATCCTGCGGTGTACATGGAAAAATTCCTGCAGAACCCGCGTCACATCGAGATCCAGATCATGGCCGACAAACACCGCAACGCGGTGTATTTAGGCGAGCGCGACTGCTCCATGCAGCGCCGTCACCAGAAGGTGATCGAGGAAGCACCGGCGCCGGGTATTCCGCGTCGGCTCATCGATCGCATTGGCGACCGGTGCGTCGCAGCCTGCAAGAAGATCGGCTACCGGGGGGCAGGCACGTTCGAGTTCTTGTATGAGAACGGTGAGTTCTATTTCATCGAAATGAATACGCGCGTACAGGTGGAGCACCCGGTGACCGAGTGGATCACGGGTGTGGACATCGTGCGCACTCAGATCATGGTGGCGGCGGGCGAGAAGCTGCCTTTCACGCAGCGCCAGATCCAGATTCGGGGCCATGCCATCGAGTGCCGCATCAATGCCGAAGACCCCTACAAGTTCATTCCTTCGCCAGGGCGTATCACCAAGTGGCACGCGCCCGGTGGGCCGGGGGTGCGGGTGGACTCGCATATCTATACGAATTACTTTGTGCCGCCCAACTACGATTCGATGATCGGCAAGATTATTGTCCACGGCGATACGCGCGAACAGGCCTTGGCACGCATGCGCACCGCGTTGTCCGAAACGGTGATCGAAGGCATCAACACCAATGTGCCCTTGCACCGTGAACTGATGGTGGACGCCAAATTCATGGACGGTGGCACCAATATCCACTATCTTGAAGAGTGGCTGTCGCAGCGTCAGCGCTGAGATTGCCCTGTTCTGAGTAACCTGAAGGGCGCGCATTCCGCGCCCTTCGTCCGTATGGAAGGCACGAAGCCATGTATGAACTGAGCCTGATGTGTCCGCAAGACCGGGTCGAAGTTTTGAGCGAAGCGCTGGATGCGCTGGATGCGCTCAGTGTTTCTGTCGAAGATGCCGATGCACAGACCGATGCCGAACAAGCATTGTTTGGTGAACCCGGCATGCCCCCGCCCAGCGATGGCTGGCAGCGCAGCCGGGTGGTGGCGCTGTTCGCCACCGAAACCAGTGCGCAGGATGCCCGGCGCTTGCTGGAGGCGCAGGATTTTTTTGCGGGCTGTGAAGCCTGCCAGGTGGCGCTCCTGGCCGACCAGGATTGGGTGCGGTTGACCCAGTCGCAATTCACGCCGGTCGAGATCACTGCTGATTTCTGGATCGTTCCGACATGGCACGAGCCGCCGGCACAGGCGCAGCGCATCATCCGCCTTGACCCTGGGCTCGCTTTTGGCACGGGCACGCACCCCACCACGCGCATGTGCCTGCGCTGGATCGCACGCCATGGCTCTGTGGGTGCCCTGGGACGCGTATTGGACTATGGCTGTGGCTCGGGCATCCTGGCTATCGGCGCTGCCAAGTTCGGTGCCGTCGATATCGATGCGGTGGACATTGACCCGGCTGCTGTGGAATCCGCCGCACTCAATGCCCAGGCCAATGGTGTGCAAATGCGCACGGGACTGCCAGACAAAGCGCAGGGGCAGTACCAGGCAGTGCTGGCGAATATCCTGGCGACGCCCCTGCGCGTGCTGGCCCCGCTCTTATGTGGCCATGTGGCGGCTGGAGGGCATCTGGTGCTCGCAGGAATTCTGGAGCGCCAGGCCCAAGAACTACAGGAGGCCTATGCGCCCTGGCTGTCGCTCACGGTGGCCGACTGTGAGGATGGCTGGATTCTCATGACTGCGTCGCGCTAACGCGCTCCGGTATGGTGCGCGCTCCTACAATGCACAGCCCATGAGCCAGATCACCCGCTGCCCGTCCTGCGCGACGATGTTCAAGGTCGTTGCCGATCAGTTGCGCATCTCCGACGGTTGGGTGCGGTGTGGGCATTGCAAACAGGTTTTCGATGCTGCTGCGTACCTGCAAGCCCAGCCCCCGGCACCGCTGATGCAGGACCTGGCGCTGGACAAGCTGCGCGCGCCGCCGCAACCGGTGCGCCGTGCCGAGCCGGTTGCAAAAACATGGGGGCCTACAAGCGCACCGCCTCCACGCAGCCGGGTGGAAACTACACAGCCCCAGGCTTCTGTACCTCCTGTGCCGAACCCAGAGCCTCCTGCGCCGGTAGAGGCGCCTTCGGTGCTTCAGGTGCCAGAGCCCAGTGTTCCGCCGTTTTTGGCGCTGGAACCCCTGCCGGGGCAGGCTGGGTCCGATATTTTTGGCAGAGCGCGTACAGCGGGAGTGTCCAAGCCGTTGCCGCCGTCGCCCGAAAGCGTTGCGCCATCGCCGTCGCCTGCATTGTCTGAGCCCAAGTCAGCGGCGATGGACTGGCCCGCCATTGAATTTGAGCCTGTGGCGTCGCCCGTTGCAACACCATCTGGCTATGAGTTGCCGACGCCTGTGTGGCAAGAGACCGAATTTGGGATCGAGCCCGACGCGGATTGGCCGACCGCGCGGCACCCCGAGCCAGATAGAGCGCCGCCTGCGCAGACACCAGAGCCGCCGACGGAGCGCGCACTGCGCGACGCCCTTCATGATGTTCTTGTGCAGCGTGAGGCATCGCAGGCGGCACAGGCCACGGTGGATACACCGGTGTCGCCTGTGGCTGTGGCCGTCACACCGACCCGCAAGGCGTCGGCTCCCTTGCCGCCTGACACCGCTCTGAATTTGACATTGGACGGTGCCGCGGCACCGGGGGTGGGCGAGGTTGCCTTGCAGCTGGAGGGTGACCCGCTGCTCCAAGCCATGCCTACCGCCTTGCAAGATGACGCCTCGCCGGAAGACGACGCGTCTGCTGGAGAGCTTTCTTTTGTGCGGGCGGCCCGACGCAAGGCATTTTGGCGCAAACCGCTGGTGCGCACAGGGCTGGCGTTGCTGGGTGTGTGTCTGCTTTGCGCCCTGCTGCTCCAGGTCGCCGTTCAGGAGCGCAACTTCGTTACGGCAACATGGCCGCAGGCCCGGGCGCCTCTGGAGACCTTGTGCCGCCCACTGCACTGTGCGGTGGGCCCTTACCGCCAGATTGCGGCGGTGGAGGTCGATGGGTCGTCTTTCCACAAGGTGCGGGGCGATGAATACCAGTTCTCTCTGACCTTGAAGAACCGTGCACGCATTCCGGTGGAAATGCCTTCCATCGAACTGACCCTGACCGATGCACAGGACCAGTCGGTCGTGCGCCGTGTGCTGTCTCCCCCGGAGCTTGCCGCACCTACCGAGATCGCTGCGCAAGGAGAATGGAGCGCAACGACGTCGATTCTTATCGCATCTGGCGGCGCCCGCATCACGGGCTAC
>JAUYGP010000503.1 GCA_030690515.1 Giesbergeria sp. | reverse complement strand
CCGCACGGCCGACATGAATGCCTACCGGGAATTTGCTGGGGCCGTTCTGTGGCAGTTGCCGGGAGTGCGCGAGACACGCACCTATGCGGTGATGGAAGAGGTCAAGCACAGCACCCGTCTGCCATTGGACTAATTTCATTTCTCAGTCAAACGATTGCTTTGTCGGCTTCGCTTGCCGTGCTGCAGCACTGTCTGCGCTTGGCCTTCGCGTACTCGATGGATTGAGAAACGGAATAAAACGATGCTTTTGAACAGCGGCGCCTGCCTGCATAATGGCCCGCAACGAATCCCCCGAGAAGGAGAAAACCATGCGCATGCTCTCTATCGCCGCAGCCGCTTTGGCGGCTGGCCTGTTCAGCCAAGGTGCCTCGGCCGCCTGCTACGTGGTGTACGGCCCCGACAAGATCGTGGTGTACCGCGCGCCCGAGCCACCGGTTGACCTGTCCCGTCCCCTGCACGAGACTTTGGCTGAGGTGCTTCCTGGCGGCACTCTGGTGTTTTCGCTCGAAGAATATGGGTGTGACGTGGAAGTGCACAAGCTGCCCCCGGCGCCACATGCCGGGCAGCAGAAGGCCCGCTGAACCGTAGTGCGAGCGCGCTGGGCGTGCAGGCTCTGAGACAATCGGGGCATGAGCGAACCGACAGAAAAACAGATACCTCCCGCACCCGACTGGCTGGAGATCGAATCCCTGGACCTTGAGGCCCAGGGCGTGGCCCACAAGAGTGATGGCAAGGTGGTCTTCGTGGAAGGCGCCTTGCCGTTCGAGCGGGTGAGCGCCAGCACCTACCGCAAGAAAAACAACTGGGAACAGGCCAACCTGACGGTGATTCACCGCGAATCGTCGCAACGCGTGCGGCCGGGATGCCCGCATTTCGGCCTGCATTCGAGCGCCTGCGGTGGCTGCAAGATGCAGCACTTGCACGTGGGCGCCCAGGTGGCGGTGAAGCAACGGGTGCTGGAAGACAACCTGTGGCACCTGGGCAAAGTCAAGCCGGAAATGCTGCTGCGCCCCATCGAGGGGCCCACCTGGGGCTACCGCTACCGGGCGCGCTTGTCCGTGCGATATGTGATCAAAAAAGGGATTGTGCTGGTGGGTTTCCACGAGCGCAAGAGCCGCTATGTGGCCGACATGGAAGTCTGCCCGGTGCTGCCGCCCCACGTCAGTGCTCTGCTCATGCCGCTGCGCGCACTCATCACCTCGCTCGATGCGCGCGACACCTGCCCACAAATTGAATTGGCCTGCGGCGACAGCGTCACGGCCTTGGTGCTGCGCCATATGGAGCCGCTGAGCGACGAGGACTTGGCGCGCTTGCGCAGTTTTGCTGCCGAGCAGGGCGTGCAATGGTGGTTGCAGTCCAAGGGGCCCGATACCGTGCGCCTGCTCGACGAAGGCGGTGAGCCGCTGGCCTACGCGTTGCCCGAATTCGGCATCACTATGCCGTTCAAGCCCACGGATTTCACCCAGGTCAATCCGCACATCAACCGGGTATTGGTGTCGCGGGCCCTGCGCCTGCTCGACGTGCAGCCGCACGAGCGCGTGATCGACTGGTTCTGCGGCCTGGGCAACTTCACCTTGCCCCTGGCCACCCAGGCCCGCGAGGTGTTGGGCATCGAGGGCAGCGAGGCCCTGGTGGCGCGGTCCCGCGAAAACTATGATAAAAATTCGGCTCTAAGGCAGGATGGTAAAGCGCTAGCAGCTACGACATTTGTAGCGCGCAATTTGTTTGAGATGACGCCTGAGATGCTGGTGCAGGACGGCGTGGCCGACAAATGGCTGGTTGATCCCCCGCGTGATGGCGCTTTTGCACTGGCCCAGGCCCTGGCCGACATCGAGCAGGCGCGCCGCGGTGCCCAAGGTGCCGCGCCGCTGCCTGCGGGCGCCGAGCACTGGACGCCCCCGAGGCGCATCGTCTATGTGAGTTGCAATCCCGCTACGCTGGCGCGCGATGCGGGGTTGTTGGTGAATCTGGCGGGCTACCGCTGCACGGCTGCGGGCATGGTCAACATGTTTCCACACACGGCCCATGTCGAGAGCATGGCGGTATTTGACCGGGAATAGATCAGGATTTTTTGTCGGCGGGGGCACCCCGGCTCTCGGTTTCTATCTCGCTTGCGGGCTTCTCGGCACCGTGGGATTTGTCCAGCACCGAGGGCGTGCCCTCGATCTTGTTCTCACGCATGTACTGGTCCATGTCTTTCCAGCCGGTGAACACTGCGGCCTTACTGGCTTTGGGGTTGAGTGCGTAGCAGTCTTCCAGGCCGCGCAGCGCATGGCGGCAAGCACCCCCAATGGCCTTGGCTTCTTCCTCGCGCTGGGCAATGCGGGGGTCGGGGCCCATCCCGGGAATTTGGTCACAGCCCGCAAGCAGTGACACCAGGGCAGCGGCCAGAAGAATGCGGCGGAGCATGGATGGTTGTTGAGCGGACATCTTTCTCCATTATCGGCAGTCTGGCCGCACGATGAAGGCCTGTGCGGGTATATGCCCAGCAAAAAGGCTCCCGAAGGAGCCTTTGTAGGGGCAATGGGCGCGCTATCAGTCGCGCTCGCCGCCCATGATGCCGAGCAGCATCAGCAGGCTCTGGAACACATTGAACAGGTCCAGGTAAAGGGCCAGCGTCGCACTGATGTAGTTGGTTTCACCGCCGTCCAGAATCTGCTTGAGGTCGTACAGCATGTAGGCGCTGAAAATGCCGATGGCAGCCACCGAGATGGCCATCATGCCGGCCGACGAGCCGACGAACACGTTGATCATGGCGCCCACCATGAGCACCAGAGCGCCCACGAACAGCCATTTGCCCATGCCCGAGAGATCGCGTTTGATGACGCTGGCCAGGCTGGCCATGACGAAGAACACACCGGCCGTGCCGGCAAATGCCGTCATGATGAGCTCGGCACCGTTCGAGAAGCCCAGCACCATGCCGATCATGCGCGACAGCATCAATCCCATGAAAAAGGTGAAGGCCAGCAGCACGGGGACACCGGCGGCCGAGCGTTTGGTTTTTTCGATGGCGTACATGAAGCCAAAGGCGCCGCCCAGGAAGACGATCAGCCCTAGGCCACCGCGCAGCGACTGCGTAATGCCCGTGGCCACGCCCAGCCAGGCACCCAGCACGGTGGGCAGCAGGCTCAGGGCCAGCAGCCAGTAGGTATTGCGCATCACCTTGTGACGCTGGTCCTGCGAAATGCCATAGCCATGGTCCGCAGAGGGGAGGGTGGTGACCCGATCGTTCATCGTTGCTCTCCTGAGTGACCTGCAAAGCGCAGGCCAATTCATTGTAGATGGTGTTGTATACAGCCTTTGCAATGGGCTCAAGACTACCCCGTTCTGAGTCAGGGTTCTTTTGCCTTGCAGGCCGGTGACGGATGGTTGACCCGGCGCTATCCTTTCAGTTCCATCACCCAGGCCCCCGGGCCGCTGAACAACGGCCCACAAGGCTGCTTTACGTATGAAAACCACCTTTGAACTCGAACTTGCCGACATCAAGAAGATCGCCGCCGCTGCTGAAGCCGAAGCCCTGAAAAACCAGTGGGCCGTGACGATTGCCATCGTCGACGCTGGCGGTCACCTGCTTTCGCTGCAGCGGTTGGATGGCGCGGCGGCTATTTCTGCCCACATCGCGCCTTCCAAGGCACGCACGGCAGCCCTGGGGCGGCGTGAGAGCAAGGTGTATGAAGACATCGTCAATGGCGGGCGTACCTCCTTCCTGAGCGCGCCCACCATTGATGGTCTGCTCGAAGGCGGGGTGCCGATCCTGAAGGACGGCTTGTGTCTGGGCGCTGTGGGCGTGAGCGGCGTCAAATCGACCGAGGACGCACAGATTGCGCGGGCGGGGATTGCTGCGCTCGGGCTGTAGTTGCGCGCGTGATGCTATGAAATACA